>JBIIYC010000035.1:0-19481 GCA_044347025.1 Bdellovibrionota bacterium | reverse complement strand
CTCGATTCGAGCTTCGAGCCCCTTCTTCTTAATCTTCTCAACAAGTGTTGTTCGATTGAGCCCCAGTAATTTTGCCGCTGCTTTTTTGTTTCCTCCGGTCTGCGAAAGCGCCGTTGAAATCAGCTTATTTTCGTAATCATCTACAAGGGCGTTGAAATCCACGCCCACGGAAGGAAGCGTTATATCGAATGACGGAAGAACAGGTACTCTCGGCCCCTGCTGGAGATATTCCGGAAGTTGGGTGGCGAGAATCTCATCCCCCTCGCTCAGGATAGCGATGCGCTCAACGAGATTTTCAAGCTCCCGAATGTTACCGGGCCACTGGTAGGACGAGAGCTGACGGAGCGCTTCATCTGAGAATGAAAGCTCTGGACGGTTAAGATCAGCTGCTTGTCGATCTAAGAAGTGGCGAGCCAGAAGCTCAACGTCACCATCTCGCTCACGCAGTGGCGGTAATGTTACCGGAACAACTTGCAAACGATAGTACAAGTCTTCTCGGAAACGGCCTGCTTTGACTTCCTCAGCGAGGTCCTTATTAGTTGCTGCGATTACTCGAACATCTACATCAACTGACCGTGCCGAACCAACGGGATCCACTTTGCGCTCCTGGAGAACCCGCAGAAGCTTTACCTGAAGCTTTGGGCTCATCTCTCCAATTTCATCGAGGAAGATGGTCCCATTATCGGCGAGTTGGAAACGCCCGACACGGGAGCTCACTGCGCCTGTAAACGCCCCCTTCTCATGCCCGAACAACTCACTTTCAAGGATATCCTCTGGGATCGCCCCGCAGTTCACTGGAACAAGCTTTCCGGTCCGACCACTGAGTCCGTGAATTGCTTTTGCGATGAGCTCTTTGCCTGTGCCACTCTCTCCGAGAATGAGCACAGTGGAACGCGTGCGAGCGACCTTCTCCACCACACTCAGTATCTTGTGCATTTCCGGACACCCTGTCAGAATTCCCTGAAGGGAACTCTTCACTGAAGGCATTCGGAGCCCCAGCGATGGCGCAAGAGATGCAGTTGAAACGGATTGATGTGTTTCGATTGGCGCGTTGTGCGTCATGAGAACCTTCCTTGTTCACCTTTGTGCTATCCACACCACTCGTCGTGAGATGGAATCGCAGCTCTGACAAAAACCTTCCCTGAAACCGCGCCTTCAAAATCCTTTTGAAAGGCGGCTGTCATTTCGCTGTCACCGAAGTGGCAAACTTTGTACCACTCGTCAGCTTCAATGTTAGATTCTTGACTGTCAGGAAGGGCTTCAATTGTTTTCGAGAAAAAGCCCCTGCAAAACCAACACGTTGCAAAACCCCGTCAAAATTTTTACGGAGGGGCGCCAAAACAGATGTCTCAGTTTGTTACCAACTCTGTCAAAAATATGTTCAGATTTGTGCAGATCTGACCGAACAAAAATGCGGAGTAGTGCGCGCTGCTCCTCTGAAACGCGCAGAGGAAATCGCGCGCGGACGCGCGCCATAACCTCTCCGTCATGCATCGATCGACGTGAGCGCCTACTTCGGGTGCGTGCATGTGTAGGGGAGAATCCAAGCACTCACATGAAGAGCGCTTATTCCACCGGCCTTAATTTATCAGTGTCGTTGTATCGGACATGAGAAGTCCGCGAAGCGCGAGCCCGAGTGAGAGTCGAAACGATTCACCCCGCGATTCAATGTGACCACACGAGGCTTGTATGACCGTCTTGTAGCAACACTCTTTTTCGTTGAATTCTAGTCCGGCGTGGAACAACACAGCTTGGCGCGCTTCGAACTGCATCAACATCTGTTCAACGGTTGGAAGCCAGAGGAACGTTGATCGTAATTCGTCGGTTGTCATGCCTTGCGGATCGACCAAGATCGCGACAGAGTGCTTTCCTTCTCGGTCCGCGACTTCGTCCCCAACTTCCGGATTCCAATACAAGCCTGCAGTCTCTAGATCGTGTGCTAGAAAAATGAAGCGGTCTGGTCCAAGAGTCGGTTTGTGCATGCAAAAACCTCTTTGTATACCCTCAACTGTCGATGTCGGCCGATGACTAAAGAACTTTAGAAAACGGTTCTTTTTGCCACCTACTATTCTGATGCTCGACCACCCCCAACAGACTCTACAGGCCCACGCAGTAACCTAAAGATTCAGCAGATTATCCCCTTCCACACGGGATGTGGGCCCGCGTGACACCGTGCGATGAAACATTGATGCCCGGCCGCCCCACCAACGGGACGCTAACCCCCTGATATCAGGAGTCGGCAATAATTAGTATGAGGAGATACGCCAGGGCCGCGATACAGGAGAGGAAGAGCGCCAGCTTAAAAAATAGAACGATAAAGATCCCTATACCGAAACCAATCAAGGCTCCCTGCTCGCCGTGGGTCCGAAGGTAGTCCCGAACAAGGGTCATACGCTCTTCGAAGAACTGCTGCCACTCTCGCTTAGTTTTCGAGCGAATTGAGGCAACAATTCTGTCTACAAACGGCATCATATTCCTTCCGTATACGTTAACTGGCGTGGAGTCAGCACGCTTCCCAAGTTGAACTCGGCTGGGTATAGTGTCTGCGGCTACAGTTGTTGCCGAATTCACGCTAACCATACTTTAGATGGCAATTATGAAAAAGATGATCCTTCCCCTTGCAGCCCTCTTTTTGTCTGTCCCGGTAGCACACGCAGCAGACGTTGCTGCTGGCCAGGCGCTCTACGCACAACGGTGTGCAATGTGTCACGGAGATAAAGGTGCCGGTGATGGCGCGCTCGCCGCAACGATGCCGGAGGGTCAGAAGCCTCGAAACCTCGCTGCTGGTGGGAACAAGTACGCCACCGATGATGCCAAGTTAAAGGAGCTTCTCCAGAAAGGTGGAGCCGCAGTAGGCTTGAGCGTGTTGATGCCAGCACAGTCGGACCTCAACGATGCGCAGCTCGGCGACCTCGTAGCGTTCGTTAATTCACTCAAGAAGTAAGCAAGAGCCATCTCATCGTGGCTAAAAGCTCGACCGAAAGTTCATCGTACGCCATCCTTGGCGCATCATCCGCGAAGGCTGGCGTACTGAATGCTATTGGCGAAGGGTCTACATCGCAGTACTTTGCGACGCCCGGACCGGATCCAGCTGGCGATCCGAACTACGCCTACTTTCTTCATGCGGACGGGGCAGGCACCAAAAGTATCGTCGCCTACCTCCTCTTCCAAGAGAGTGGTGACCCAACATGGTTCCGATCGCTAGCCATCGATAGCCTCGTGATGAACCTCGATGACGTTGCATGCGCGGGAGGCCTGGACGGCCTGGTGCTGAGCAACACTATCGGCCGCAACAGACACCTCATCCCAGACGAGGCGGTCTCTGCAATCATTCGCGGATACCGAGAGACCGCGGAGATTCTGGCCAAGCACAACATAGACATAACCCTGAGTGGCGGCGAAACAGCCGACGTTGGAGACCTGGTACGCACAATAATCGTCGATTCAACGCTCAGCGCTCGAGTTCCACGCAGCCACCTTGTGGATGCATATCGCGTTGCTCCCGGGGATCTGATTATCGGATTCAGCTCGACGGGACAGTCGAAGCTTGAAAACTCGCCAAACTCGAGTATCGGAAGTAACGGACTGACGCTGGCCCGAAACACCCTCCTCTCGGCGTATCATGCAACGAGATATCCGGAGGTAACAGATCCCTCTATTCCGCGAGACGTGGCATATCGTGGTCCGTATAAAGTGACCGACCCGCTTGAAGCAGTTGGCATGACAGCGGGGGAAGCGCTTCTGAGCCCGACTCGGACATACAGCCCGGTCATTAAAGAGATTCTTCGGGAGTGTCGCTCCGCGGTGCACTCCCTCATTCACTGCACCGGCGGCGGACAGACCAAGATCAAACGATTCGGCAGGAATGTGCGCTTTGAAAAGGAGGAGCTCTTCCCAACTCCCTCCCTCTTCTCTCTTATTCAGCAATGCGGCGCTATCCCATGGGCAGAGATGTATGCTGTCTTTAACATGGGGCATCGATTGGAAGCCTGCGTAGACCCGGCAGTTGCTAATGAAATTATCGCAATCTCCAAGCAATTTGGGATTGCAGCCAAGGTTATAGGGCGAGTAACCTTTAAGGATGGCGACAATGAGGTACTGATCGCCTCGCCGCACGGACGCTTCGTCTACTAGCAAGGTGATGAACCTCCGAGGCGGAGACCGCTATCTAATCTAATCCGGTAGATTACCACGACGAGATGAACGATCCTCGCGCTCACAATTATCGGAATGTAGCTGAAGCGAAGAACATCGCGGATGCCTTTTGGCGTCGAGTGTCTGCCGAGCCCGATGGGGCTTTGTACAGATACGCCGTTGCTCCCAATGCCCAGGCCACTCGGGTTTGGCACAGCGAGTCATACAGAACCGCAGCTCCAAGAATCGCGCGACTTGCCCACTACCTCGCTTCGCTAGGGGTAACGCAGGGAACCCCGGTCGCTATCCTCTCTAATTCCCGCCCCGAGTGGATGCTGGCGGATATGGCTATACAGACCCTCGGCGGTATCACGGTCAGCATCTATCAGAGTCTCCCCCCAGCCGAAGCCGGCTTCATCCTGTACGACTCCAAAGCAACGATCGTTTTTGTTGAGAATGACGAGCAGGCAGAGAAAATTGCGTGGCTGAAAAACAATCGCTGTCCGATTCCGGAGCGGGAAACGATCGCTGCCAGCCAAGAACATGTTCAGATACACACCGTCATAAGCTTTGAGGTGGTACAAACACTTCCCGGGGTCGTGACTGTCCAGCAGATTATTGATGACGCTTCAATTAGCCAAACTCCGCCGGCTATACCGGAGACCCTTACCCGGGAATCAATAGCGTCGTACGTGTACACATCCGGGACAACTGGCCCACCCAAGGGAGTTGTGCAGGCGCACGGGAATCACCTCGCAAACGTTGAGCAAGCGGCAGAGAGTGGTGTGTTCGCGGTTGGAGGAACGATGTTCCTCTATCTCCCACTCGCCCATTCGTTCGCCCGGCTGGTGTATTATGTAGGATTCCTAACATCGACCTCGCTGATCCTTCCAGCCGTCACAGATCACCACACCTCCAAGCTCGACCTCTCCTCGATAGCGCGTGATATACGAGAGGGCAGCGCAACAGTTCTTCCCTCCGTGCCGAGACTCTTTGAGAAGATGGCGAGTGGTGTGAAGACCCTTGCAGCCGGGCCGGGACTTAAAGGAAAGATCCTCCGTCTCTGCATCCGGAACGCCCAGAAGGTCCAGGCGAAACGCGAAAAGGGACTCCCACTCGGAATAGTTGAACAGATAATCTTTAGCGGACTTTCGGGGATTCGAAGGAAGATTCGCGAGCAGCTTTTTGGCCCTCACTTTCACCACGGCATTTCCGGAGGCGCCAAGCTCGATCCCGAGGTAAATCGATTTTTCAATTCGCTCGATATCCTTATCTGCGAAGGATACGGACTTACGGAAACATGCGTCGCAACACACGTTAATCTTCCAAACATGTATAAGATCGGAAGTGTTGGCCCCGCCTTTCGTGGCGTAGAAGTTCAGATCGCAGAGTCGGATGGTGAGATATCTGTTCGCGGACCGAATATCGCCAGAGGCTATCTCAACCGCCCGCAAGCAACACACGAAGCATGGAGCGATTCTGGTTGGTTTCGCACAGGGGACGTCGGACGAGTCGACGAGGATGGCTTCCTCTACATTACCGATCGGAAGAAAGAGCTCGTCATAACCGCCGGTGGCAAAAAGATCGCACCGACCTCGATTGAAGGTATGTTCAAGCGAAACTCCTTCATTTCGCAAGCATTCCTCGTGGGAGACGGAAAACCTTACTGCATAATGCTCCTAACCCTCAATGAGCCCGAGCTACGAGCCCTTCTGCACGCCAAAGGCCACATCGTAGCGCCTAGCGCGAAGCTATCACAGGCCGCTGAGGTTCTCGCAATGGTCGAGGAGGCGACTAATCGCATCAACCGCGAGGTCGCGAGCTTCGAGACGATCAAGCGCTTTGCGATCCTCGACGAGGATTTTACAGTTGAGAATGGTCTCCTTACCCCGACGATGAAGATGAAGCGCCGCCTCATCGCGGAAAAATATCGAGTCACGATAGACTCGCTATATCTGTAGACGGCCGATATCTCGCCCGCTTCGTTTATTTCCTATGTGCGCGTTTACTCGCTTCTTCAGGTTACAAAACAAAACTCTCCCTCGACGCGACCTAGCGCGTCACAATATACCGGGGATGGCTGCAAAAGCATGCACCGGAGTCTTCGAGCAAACAAAAACTGCGGGCGTCACGGCGAGCACGGCTTCACTTTTTCGCACTTCGTATCTGCGGCTACTGCGCACTCGCATATCCTCGCTACGACAGTCGTTTACATCAAGGCTCGGCGGTCAGACCGCTGTCATCTTCGGCACACACACCCCTGATTGGATCCGAGCGCTCAATCCACACGCTCCCGTCTGGGATATGCTACGCGGGCTACGCCAAGTGGTACACGACGACACAGCATCGGGAGATATTCGCTCCTATGGAGCCTCGCGCCAGCGCTGTGTTGTTATTCCCCTGCTTGAAAACCACGCGATGCGATGCCCTCGGAACTGCCGCACGGCGCTTCCAACACTTGAGGCGATCTCGACACTGGGGGACAAACTCTCCTTCGCGCGGTTTGCGAACACCCACACGCTTGAGCACTTCATCCCGACCCACTTCCGAAACAGCACCGAAGCGACGTATCCCTGTGTCATCAAACGAACAAACTTAAACGCCAGTGTCGGGGTGCGGATCGTAAACTCCCTCGAGGAGCTGCTTGATATCGAACAACGCCCCCCGTGGAGAGACAAGCCATACGTACTTCAAGAATTTATTGAAGCCCACCGTGAATACACAGCGCACCTCTTTGTCAAACGAGGGGAGATTCTGTGGAGCGCAGCATATGCATACGAAGCACCTCCCTTGAGAAATCTCACCGCGGAACGCCAGCTCCGTCCATCCATCCTTGAAGATCGGGATAGGCACATTATTGAGCAGTTTTTGCGCCCTTTTTTATATACGGGCCCGTGCAACGTAGACTACACGCTCCGAAACGATGGACGAATTGCTATCTTCGAGATCAACCCACGGCTCGGGGGATCGCTGATGCGAGACGATCGCATCGAGGACCTGGCTACAATGCTGCAGCACATCATCGATCACGCAACGCTCTGATTACGCAGCAACGAACTGCACCCGCTACAAGACCGAGAACTCCAAAGCCGTCGTTGTGTTACCAGTACTTCTCCACATGGAGATTGCCAGGGGACTTCTTGGAATGCACGACGAACCCAAGGCCTGTGAGGTGCTTTTCCATATCCTCAATCATTGCTGGATTGCCGCAGAGAAATACTGAGTCACGGCTTGGATCAGGAGCGATCTCCCCTGCCTCAAACAACTTCTGAATTCGTCCCTTGCGGCCTGTGAAATCATCGCCGGCGCGACTTGCTATCGGGAGATACTGAAACTTTCTACCGTCACCGTACGAAGTGAGCTCGTCGGCGTATGCGAAATCACTCGGATGACGAACTCCGTGAACGACCGTGATCTGCCGATCCGCATGCCATGTGGTTGGGGTTCGAACCATCGACATGAACGGCGCTAGCCCTGTTCCCGTTGAAACCAAGATAAGATTGCGGTCCGGAGCAACACCATCAAGTGTAAACGTGCCGGTCACCTTCGGCTGCGAGAACAAACGGTCGCCCGGCTGCAATGCGGCCAAACGAGGGGTCAGAGAACCGTCTGGCACCACCGCTACGTAGAATTCGAGGTACTCCTTTTGGGTCGGTGATGAGCCGATAGAGTACGCCCGCTTAATCAACTTATCGGGGGCCGGCGCCTCCGCCTCATCTTTAGCTCCGGCGACTCTGCCAGCCGAACCTGCGAGACCCAACGCCACATACTGGCCTGGAATAAAGTCAGGAACGCCAGCGTCCGGCTTAACCTGAAGGATAAGGAGATCGGGGGTTATTTCAATTCGGCCGACAAGTGTTGAATTTAGCATGGGGTGAATATACCCTCGTCCAATAAAAAAATGAACCCGCGGAGGTCTCTTTTTCCACGGCTGGCTGCCCCTTCAGCCCCGCGTTTTAGTCGTAACTTCAGATACCTATGCATATAGTCCTCGTCGAACCCCAAATTCCTCAGAACACTGGCTCCATCGCCCGCACATGCGCGGCCACGGACACCCCGCTCCACCTTGTCGGCCCCCTCGGTTTCGACATCTCGGAAAAGGCGGTGCGTCGGGCTGGTCTCGACTACTGGCCACACGTGAAGCTTTCCCGCCACGAGACCTGGGACGGCTACATCGAGAGTTGTGCACCACAAAGGGTCTGGCTCTTCTCAAAGTTCGGAGAGCGGCTCTACACCAAAGCGGAGTTCGGACCCAACGATGCTCTCGTATTCGGCAGCGAGACCAAGGGGCTAGGTGCTGAATTTTTGGGCAAATTTAATTCCGAACAGATCTTAAAGATACCGATCGTTACAGAGCACGTCCGGAGCCTCAACCTCAGCAATGCCGTGGCCATCGCTCTCTATGAGGCGCTCCGACAGCGTGAGCTAGCAAGCGAGTAGCGCTTTATCCTTGAGTAAGGTCTCGAATACTCTTTACACTCTAAACTTGCTGCTCTTACTCAAACTCTGACTACGGCGGGTAGCATGGCGCACGGGAATGAACGAAGGCATTCAACCGAACAACGGAGGACCACACGCAGAGCAAACCCCATCAGCTCTTGAGATGTGGAGATCGTTTCATGCAACCCCTCGCCCACCCCACAGCGAGCTAAACAACGAACTCCTCAAAGACCTTCTTGCGTGCTCAAAGCGGGCAGTCGATGCGGAGACCCGTTCCGACGCAAGCGCGGCCATCGCCGCTCGACAGAAGCAGGTGCAGATCGCCGCACAAGCTCTGGGCCCCGAGAGCCCGCTCCTGCTCCAGGCGAACATCCAGTTAGGGCGTGCCTACCTACGTAACAATCAGATGACGGACGCAACCGAGGTCCTCGCGGCTCCACTTGCATCGGCGACTCAACTTCCACGAGAAGGCAATGAGCTTCTTCATGAGGTTGCAAAAGCGTGCCTTCGAGAGCTACTCCACGCGCACCTTGAGAAGCGAGACTTTCCCGCGCTTCTTGCCGATCTTTCATTAGCATCGACGTATCTGACTAACCTCCAGGGAGTCGGCAGCGAGGAGTGTGTTGAACTCGCATTTGATCGGGTCCTCGCCCTGGAAGCACTTCGCGCCTCTAGCGAAGAGCCAAGCGCGCGCCAAGACCAGGATATTCGCAGCGCAATCGTCGAAGCACGAGACATTCTTCTCTCCGAAGAGTGTCGGATGCGCGCGCCCCGTAAAGCAGAGTTACTGCATGCATTGAGCCTCAAGCTATTTAACGCCTGCGCCTGGGACGAGGCTGAGATAACCTTGCAGCGTAGCCTCTCCTTTGTAACGGATCTTCCCAAGCGATCTGCGTGTATCCTTATGCTCGCCCAAATTGCGGCATATCGCGGAGAAACTTCCGAAGCACATGCGTACCTCGCGCTTCTCGAACAGCGATCGATCGATACCTGCCCTGCAAATAAACTCCTGGCACAACAGATCCGCTCCATCCTTGAAACAAGCGAGCCGACATCCCTTCCACAGGGGGGACTTGCAACAGATTCACCAATGCTCCGTTGTATTAAAGACAGTCTAGTCCGAGGGTACGTCCTTTTGCAGAGTGGAGAGCCGCTCGCTGCGCAAGGGCTTCTTGAGGGCGCTGGCGCTCTCATCTCGCATCATTACAATACTCGGCACGTGCTGTGGTCGACCACACACATGCTGCTCTGCAAAACATTCACCGAACGCGCAAACCGTGAGCTGGAGGGAGCTACGGACAACAAGACGGCATGGAAGCGATTGCTAACCGTGGCGCGTAGCCACGCGCTACAGTCGTACGATATTCAGCGTGAACTTGACGGCGCAGTAGCAGGACGGCGACAGGCTCTAACCTTCGCACTCTCCATCACCGAGGCACTTGAAGAAACCGGCACCGCGACGACACTACGGGCAATGCTGCAGCGAGAGCGGTTCTAGTCGCTTAAAATCAAGTACTTAGCAACCAAAAAAGCGCGGATGTGTCCGACTCAGCGCCAATCTGTACAGCTATCTCCTCGACCCGTCGAATGCCATGTACAGGGAACGGTCACCAACCAGGGAGTTTATACACGCATGCGAAAGCCGCTTCAGGAACACGAGCGCCTCGCACGCTTACGAGCGCTCAATGTCCTCGACCCATCCTCCGATTCCACATTCAACTCCATTGTTCAGCTTGCTGCACAGAGCACTGCTGCACGCGGAGCTTTTCTCTCTTTTATGGAGAGCGACCGACAGATCATTCGAGCACACCACGGAATTGTGCTCTCTGATATCCCGCGAGCGCATTCTCCGTGCTCTCGTGTGATTCAAACTGCAGAACCTCTGATTATATCCGACCTCAGTGCGAACCCGCACCTAGGAGACATACGTGTTGCACCCGTCTTCGCACACAGCAGACTCTATGCAAGCTTCCCCCTAATCGCCCGGGATGACGTCGTACTTGGAACGCTCTGTGTGGTTGACGAGGATTCCCGCAGCCTTTCAGAACCGCAGATAGCGTTACTTACCGAACTCGCTCGCCATGTTGTCTCGCATCTAGAGCTCCAGAATAAGCTCTCTGCGGTTCAACGCACGATCTCATCACTAGAGGACAGTGAACAACGTTTTCGTAAGATAGCCGATGCATCTCCAGTACTTCTGTGGATCGCAGACGACGCCGGCAATCGCACTCTCTCCAATAGAGCCTGGTGTGACTTCACCGGTCTCTCGGAAGAAGAGAGCTTAGCGGAAAGTTGGGGCCGCACGCTTCATCCGGATGATGTTGAGGTATACCACGCAAAGCGTCGGGAATGCGCGGCTGCCGGGATACCGTTCCAGCATGAGTTTCGCCTGCGACATGTGAGCGGCTCCTATCGATGGGTAATGGAGCAGGCTATTCCGTTATTCTCGTCCAACGGAACCCTGGAGGCGTACGTCTCCTCATGCGTCGATCTAAGTCTCAGAAGCTCAGACGAACTACAGTATCAACACAACGAGGCGCGTTTTCGGGCGGTGAGCGAGGCTGCTCCACTCGGTATCGTGGTAACTGACGCTCGCGGCCACTGCATCTACGCGAATCATCAGTTTCAGCGACTATCTGGACTTACAGCTGAAGAGAGCCTCGGTGCAGGATGGCTTCGTACCGCGCACCCGGACGATCGAGAACGAATTGAGGCCGAGTGGCGTACAGCGACGCAGTCCACCATGTCGTTTGAGAACACCTTTCGATACCAACATCAGGACGGGACCCTCACCTGGATAAGCCTCAAAGCCGCCGCAATTAACGCCACGGATACAGTAAGCGGATGGGTCTTAACCCTGGAAGACATCACTGCAAAACGCGATGCCGAGGCGGAGCTGATCGCAGCAAAACAATCCGCAGAGAACGCAATGCACGCTAAAAGCCAGTTCTTGGCGAACATGAGCCACGAGATTAGAACGCCGCTCACTGCCATTCTTGGTTTTGTCGATGCCTTGCGTGATGAAGGTCCCCACAATCAGACTCAACTCCACTGTCTCGATGTAATTCGGAATAACGGCGAGCACCTTCTAAACGTGATTAACCAGATCTTGGATCTCTCAAAGATAGACGCTGGAGCCCTGACTATTGAAACGGCTCAATGTAACATCGTACAAACGATCGAAGAGATTCGATTTATGTTTGCGCCGACGATCGCCGAGAAGTCCCTCTCGTTCTCGGTGCACTATGAGTGGCCCCTTCCACGCCGGGTGACGACTG
Organism: Bdellovibrionota bacterium; assembly: GCA_044347025.1. Taxonomy (GTDB): domain Bacteria; phylum Bdellovibrionota_C; class UBA2361; order UBA2361; family OMII01; genus OMII01. The sequence continues at coordinate 7,629 of JBIIYC010000035.1, read as the reverse complement.
ACCCGCTTCGATTAAAGCAGGTGCTGATAAATATCGTCGGAAATGCGATTAAATTCACCGAACGGGGCGCAATCGATCTGCGTGTTGGATGGGACGACGAACTGAAGCAGCTACAGTTTGAGGTGCGTGATACCGGCATCGGAATGTCTGCAGAGCAAACCAAAAACCTCTTTAAGCCCTTCTCCCAGGGAAATGAGTCTATCACTCGGCGTTATGGAGGCACTGGTCTAGGCCTGAGCATCTCCGAGCGCCTCGTGCGAGCCATGGGGGGCTCCATGGAGGTTCGTTCGACCCCGGGCCAAGGATCCACCTTTTTATTCTTCATTCAGTCAGGTGGAACATCATCTACCCTCATTCGGAAGGTGCCGAATCCAAGAGCAACTCCGAAGCCGGGAGCTGCGAGCCCACTTCCACTGTTTCAAGGACGCGTACTCTTCGCCGATGATGCGCTCGACAACCGGCGACTCGTGGAGCACCTATTACGCAAAGCTGGCGTGGAGGTCGTGCTGGTCGAGGATGGGCACCAAGCGATTGAAACGGTTCAATCATCACATTTTGACCTGATCTTGATGGACGTGCAGATGCCAATAATCGATGGCCTCACTGCAACTACACGAATTCGCCAATCCGGCGTGGCGACCCCAATCGTTGCGCTCTCAGCAGGAGCCATGACCTCAGAGGTAGACATGGCGATGCAGGCAGGATGCTCCATGCATTTGAGTAAACCGTTCAGCAGAGATGCGTTTTATCAGATGCTTTCAAAGTATCTCACACCCTCAGCTACGGGCGTTATCCCACATTCACAACCCCCTCTCCACAGCTCGCTGGAAGGAAACGACCCAGAGATGCTGCCTCTGCTGATTGAATTCATCGATGGCCTTCCACATCGCCTGACTGACCTCAAAGCAGCGGCGGAGCGCGCTGACACGACACAAGTCGCATCACTCGCCCACAAACTTAAGGGTAGTGCTGGTATGTACGGGTTCCCTGAGCTCTCGATAGTAGCAGGCAAATTCGAAGCGGCCGCAAGAAAGGACGAGCGCTCTGAGTTTCCCAACTACATGCAACAACTCTTCTCTATCCTCGAACGAATTCAGGTAGCATCTCCCGGAAGAAATGCGAGTGCTGCCTCGAAGGCGGATGATGCCCATTACTGAGAGCAAATACTCCGGTCCTACTCTTGCCCGAAGCGGTTTCGAATCAACAACGTGAGCGCCTCTAACGAGGGCACCTGTGGAATGCCGAACCGCGCACAGGTGATATCCACATTCCCCTTTCTCCAGAATCCCTCAGGACAGCACACTACTGCTTTGCCAGAGGCGGCATACAGCCCCAACTCAAGAAGGGTGACCGGGGAGCGCGTCGAAGGGGCAAAATAAAATATGATCATCGATGCTCTCTGGAGCCCATCCAATTCCCACTCCACTTGTCCACGGAAATGAGGATTTTCGATCCGCTGCTCCCACGAGGAGTCCCACGCATCACGTCTAGGATTGAGAAACACCACTCCAAGGTCCTCACAGGCGCGCCCCACTACTGCCTGCCAATCTTCCGCGGTTCCCTGCTCAATCGAACCGGCCAAAAATACGATGGGAACCTCGATGTGGGTAGGGACCTCTACTGGTGGTTTATAGACATGTAGTTTCACTGACCTCTCCATCGCGCCTCCTTTGCTATCTTTTCTCGGAGAAGTGTGGCGATTCCACCAGCATCCAACAACTCGTTGTACCAATTATCAGCCAGAGCTCGTTGTACCAGACATTTCGCCACTGGCAGGGTGGTGAGAGAGGATCCGGCTACCTCGTCGGGAGCCGCCGACCCAGGTGTGCCCCTAACCCACTGACAATAGGTCAAGCAGACCCAAGAATTCAGAGCACGTTACCGATCCCAATAAAAAAATTTGAACCATTCCAGCGGTATCCGGTATCCTATTAATAGAAGAGGCAATTCTCCCTTCGCAGGCTGTCCACAGGGCATCGTACGAAGTGAGACGTTCCGCAACGCTAAGGTGCGGAAGGTTACAATGCAAGGTTGGCACGGCCGATTGGCGGTGCGGTTTTAAATGTAAAAAGTGCTCTCCCGAAAGCTTTTTTGGGAAGCAGTCGAGAGGGCACTTTTTCACATTTACTGGTTTCAGTTTTTCAGCTTTTTTTTCTTAAGGTTCTTCGTTCGGAACGTTCTCTCTTCACCCTTTCTCTTCTTCCCCCCCTATCCTCAATTTCCAGTAGCAGGTCTCATATAGAGAAGAACGATTACGATCGCCGCCACCACGAGGCGGTAGTACGCAAATGGCTTCAAGCTCCACCGACTTACCAGCCCAATAAACCACTGTACGGTTATCAACGCCGAGACGAACGAAACAAGGAATCCGATCCCAACTAATTTCAGATCCTCGTACGAAAACACCCGCACGACCTCAACCATATCGTGCAGCGCAGCCAACGCTAAAATCGGCACAGCCACAAGAAACGAAAACTCAGCCGCAGACTTACGAGAGAGTCCGACCGTCATGCCTCCGATGATCGCTGACGCCGAACGGGACATCCCCGGCCACAGCGCCAAGCACTGCACGCACCCGATCACGAACGCCTGCCGCCATGTGAGCTCCTCTAGTTCATGCCGGTACCGGTGCGTCCCTCGATCCTCAACGAGCAGAATCAGGAACGCTCCCACCGCGAGCGCGATAGCCACGGGTAGCGGAGCGAAGAGATACTCTTTAATCTGGTGACGAAAAAGAAATCCGAGAACAACCGCAGGTGCGGTTGTCACGCCCAACTTAAAGATTCCAGCGATACCGAAGATGCCTGATCCGAGCATGACAGAGGGATTGGTCATCCCCTCACGAAGGTTGGAAAACAGCCCAACAAAGCGCTCCCTAAAAAGGATAAGCACACTCAAGATCGCTCCCAATTGAATCACCACATCAAACGACTTTGCTTTCTCTCCGGTAAACTGAAGGGCCTCTCCGAAAAGAATTAAGTGGCCAGTGCTTGAAATTGGAAGGTACTCGGTAATCCCCTCGACGAGTCCTAGGATGATCGCTGTTACAGTATCTGACACGATAATTTCCTCAAGAATGAGCAGTGTGGTGTATCCCCGAGGCTACCCATACCCCGGCTCACACGCAACGGTCGATTAGACCCGTCATAGCGCACACAAGTGGAGTCCCCTCCCTGAGCATGCTATCGTCTGTACTCATGTCAACGGGGCAGAGTACAGACGTGGTGGTGATCGGAGGGGGCCTTGCGGGCGCCTGTACTGCGTTCGCGCTCGCGCAACGTGGCCTCTCCGTGGCGATACTTGAAGCCGGCGCCTCGCTCGCCCCGAAAGCATCCGGGAATCGACTCGGATTAATCACTCCATATCTAACCTCAAAGCCCTCTTCAACGGAGAACCTTTACTCGAGAGGGTTTGAGTTCACCTCGCGTGTGCTCGCTACAGCCGCGAATCCATCACTATTCGAACGTTGTGGAGCTTTGCACCTTCCTGCCATGAAGCGGTTGGAGAATCTTCTCCGGGATTCCGCCCCCCTTATAGGACCAACACAGATACTACGGGTCTCACCTCACGATAGCTCTGACCTTGCTGGCATCCCGATACACTCCTCGTCTTTTTATATACCGGATGCGGGTTACGTATCACCGAGCGCGTTAATCTCAACACTCCTTGAGCCTCTTCTGTCTCGAGTGAGGGTGTCGGTCAATACCCACGTTACTGAACTACAACGAGCAGGTGATACATGGCGCGTCGTCGCCACCGATAGAACGATCTCCACGCCTACGGTCGTCATCTGTGGCGCTTACGAATCAGCACACCTCCCAATCGCTTCATGGCTCCCTCTTGAGCCGATCCGCGGACAGACGATCATCGTCTCGGAATCTGAGCATTCACCGAAGCTCAAGACACTCCTCTGTTTTGGTGGCTACCTTACTCCCGCAGTACATGGAGAGCACATCATAGGGGCTCACTATCGCCACGAGGATACCGAAGAAGCCCCCCGCGCAGCGGATACGGCTGAGATCCTTGCCACCTGCCAACGCTGGGTTCCCTCGCTGCCATGGGGCGCAGAGTCAGTTCGATCGGCCCGCGTATGCTTTAGGACCTCAACGATAGACCGATTACCGTACATCGGAGCTCTCCCCGATTTTCATCAGATGAAAGCGGAAGCATCCTCATTTCAGCCTGGGACGAATCTTTCCATAAAAGTTCCGGTCCGAGCGGTGCCTGGAGTCTATATCAATGCCGGGCACGGAAGTCGTGGACTGCTATCGTGCCCTCTGGCTGGCGAGATACTCGCACAAACGATCTGTGGCGAGGCTCTTCATGAGAACGAATCCGCCGCTCGACTATGCTCCGTCAGCCGGGTACCTCATCGGTTACTGTGACGAACCGCGAGAGCTTCATTGGTTCATCGGGGAATCAAGTGGGCGCCAATGACTGTTGATGGGGCATACCCCATGGTTTTCGGCGATACATCACGTCCGGAAACACCAATTGTATCCACTCGATTCCACGATGAGCCGCTTCATTTTACCTTAGACACACACCGCTAAAAAGGTGACACTATCGGCGCGGGAAGCGCTCTCACCGCTCCATGCAAAGCAGGTCATGGAGCATGTCTACAACCGCGAATATGAGGAACCTATGCCTACTCACTATCCCCTCGTCTCGAACTTCATGCGCGCACGATACGGCGCTGCACTCCTGGCCCTCCTCGTCATGAGCACGCCACTCTCCATCCGGGCGGAAGAGATACTCGATGCGGGAGATTTCGCTCAAGCGCAAACCACCTCCCAGCTGCAGACGTTAGTGGCACCAATCGCTCTCTACCCCGATCCCCTCCTGGCAGAGATCCTCCAGGCTGCTACTTACCCGGATCAGGTGTCGCAAGCCGCAGTGGAAGTTCAGATGAATCCGGGACAATCATTCGACTCCTCGCCGTGGGATGCGAGCGTCATCGCCGTTGCTCACTATCCTCCGGTCATTCAGATGATGGCCAAGGATATTCCGTGGACGACGAAACTTGGGCACGCCTACCTTGCGCAACAAGGCCCGGTCTTCCAAGCAGTGCAAGCTCTTCGCCAACAGGCAAAGACTGCCGGCAATCTCACCTCGACTCCACAGCAGCAGGTGATCTCGTCGGGAAGCAACATCCAGATCTATCCAGCGGATCCGAATCTCCTGTACCTACCGATCTACGATCCCCTGGTCGTCTACGATGAACCAGCGGCATGGGGCGGAGATCCGCTCATTGGCTTCGGTGCGGGATGGGCCGTCGGAGATGCGCTCGCCGCAGCGAGCGTCGATTGGGCAGGAGGGAGTGTCGTGAACTATCCTCCTGGCTATGGCTGGAGGAATGCCTACAGTAACGGCTCCTACCACGCCGTGGCTGGTCAAACGTGGAACGGCACCTCGTATGCAGGTCGTAGTGATTCAACGCAATTAGCAAACGGCGGCGAACTACGAGGATACCAGGGCGCTGCCGCGGGTCCCTACGGAGCCGGCGGAGGTCGTGGCTGGAGTTACAGTAACGGCGACACCACCGCAGGAGCTTTTTCACGCACCGTCGCAACCGACAATGGTGTGTATACGATTCATGGCGCCGGCGGATCGAATGGAACGGAAAGCGGTGGCTATGCGCATATTACGGGGGTAAACCAAGACGGACAGCTCGTCTCGGACACCTACACCGACAAAAACGGAAGGATATCGTCAACGGTTAATGACGGAGGCTTTTCAAACTCCGAACGAGCGGACGATATCTTCGACTCACATCCCCAAAGCAGCAACCTCTTTTCGGAGGCCCACAACAACGACTGGAGCTCCGCGTACGGAGACCGAGGTGCGTGGAGTCGAAACAACTTCGCTACCAATGATTTTAACGGACAACGGTTCGGCGATGGTGGATTTGGTGGAGGTGGATTTGGCGGATTCAGAGGCGGCGGAGGATTCCGTCGATAGCACCCGTACAATCACCGACTAGCGTACCGCAGGAAACACTATGAACAAGAACCTCAGCTCAATCGCACTCTCTGCTTTTCTCACAGCAAGCGTATCCGCGTGTGCCCCCAAGGGCTTCGTATCGCAACCTACATTCGAGAGTGGCCAATACACCTTCAGAGATCCGGATCAGGCAGCAGATACCCTTCGAAAAGCGGTCGAGACGCAGGATAAGGAGACCCTCACCAAGATCTTCGGTCCACAAAGCGCCGAGTTCCTCTCTACGGGTGATGCAGCGACTGACAGCGATATCATGAAGACCTTTGCAACCCGAATGGAGGAGGAGGTCGACATCGTCGAGACAACCAATCCAAACCCCGCTCTCAAGAACCAACGGCTCGCCTTTCTGCTTGTTGGCGAGCAACACTATCCCTTTCCCATCGCTCTCTATCGGAGAGCCAACGGCTGGCGTTTTGATACGGCCGTAGGCAAAGAAGAGATCGTCGACCGACGGATCGGCCGAAATGAGATCAAAACCATCGGTATGACTCACCGATATGTTGCAGCGCAACACGCCTATCGCGCACTGCAGGCACGCGAGGGGAAGGTCGCCCAGTTCGCTCGCACATTCTACAGCACACCAGGAAACCACGATGGACTCTACTGGGATAGCGAGCCGGGGCAACCTTCGAGCCCGCTCGGAGCCTCAGTTGCCGCTGCCTCACGCGAGCGCACACCTCACACAACACCGCGTCCCCTTTTCGGCTACCACTACGCAATTCTGACGTCACAGGGCCCACATGCTCGCGGCGGCGCGCTGAGCTACGTCGACTCCAAAGGCTCGATGTCGCGTGGCTTCGCGCTGATAGCCTATCCGGCGACCTACGGGAGTAGTGGTGTCGCTACCTTCCTCGTTGGTCCGGACGGCGTAGTGTACGAGAAGAATCTCGGACCTCAAACGGAGAAGATTGCACGCGCAATGAAAAAATTCGATCCAGACCTCAGCTGGACACCAGTTCGATAATGACAAAAACACGGGACGCGGGCATGACGGACTCCATCCTCCTCGGTACTACAGGAACAGAGCCTCGAGAGTTACTTCTCTCGATGACGAACCGGCATGGTCTGATCGCTGGCGCAACCGGCACGGGCAAAACGGTTACCTTGCGAGTCATCGCGGAGGGTCTGAGCCGACTGGGCGTCCCGGTCTTTATGGCGGATGTTAAGGGCGACCTTGCAGGGCTCTCTCAGCCTGGGATACGCACCGAGAAGCTTGTGGAACGTCTCGCCTCTCTCGGGATTGAGACCTGGACACCGGAGGCTTTTCCTGTTGTTTTCTGGGACGTCTTTGGCGAGCAAGGGCATCCAATCCGAACCACAATTTCGGAGCTGGGCCCCACCCTGTTGAGTCGGTTACTTAACCTTAACGATACCCAAGCTGGGGTTCTGAACGTGGTCTTCAAGGTCGCGGACGACTCTGGGCTTTTGCTACTCGACACTAAGGACCTTCAAGCCATGCTCGTCCATGTCGGTGACAACGCCAAGGACTACACTTTGAAGTATGGGAATGTGTCCGCCGCAAGTATTGGGGCTATTCAACGAGCACTGCTGGCGCTCCAGGACGCTGGAGGCGATCGCTTTTTCGGGGAACCCGCGCTCAACGTCGACGACCTCCTCCAAACAGACTCC
>JBIIYC010000163.1:0-6082 GCA_044347025.1 Bdellovibrionota bacterium | reverse complement strand
CGGCCCAGCGCACGAACACCCCGGTATACCGTGTAATCCCACCGCAGGAAGGTGGTCGAGGCTTCGCGCTACTTCCCCCCCGAGATGAGGGAGACCTCTTCTACGACATTGAGGGAGATCCCCTCCTCAAGGAAGACTCCCTCAAGACCTCAAATTTCCTCCTCCGCGATGGATTAGAGTACCTTCATGGCTTCTCGTGGAGAAAGCCAGACGGCACCTTTGATTTTCATCCCTTCTGGGCACTCACCAAGCAGGCAGAACGACACTGCTTCGAGACGTTGATGGATTTCCTTATCGATCGAACCACTCGCTATCCCAACGCCAAAATTTACCACTACTCACCATACGAAATCGCCGCGCTCAAGCGCCTCTCTTCCCAATATCCAACACGCACCAAAGAACTCGATACTCTTTTACGCGCGGAAAAATTCTGCGACCTGTACACCGTCGTGAAACAATCGATCCGCGTTTCCGAACCCCGCTACTCCATCAAGAACCTTGAGCGATTTTATAGCAAGAAACGAGACCATGAGGTCAAAGACGGCGGCGCGAGTATCGTTTGGTTCGAAGAGTATCTCGAGACACAAAAGCCCGAGCTCCTTGAAGCGATCCGTGACTACAATCAGAAGGATTGCGACTCGATGATTGAGCTCTACGACTGGCTCTCAAAGCTTAAAGCCCAGTCTGCCCAAGAGCTCGGAATCGACTGGGACTCCCTCATCCCACAGGCTCTCGATGTTGAGCCCATCGAATCTCCAACTGAAATTTCCAAAGCGGAACTCGAAGAACAACGCGTCGCCCGCTTTCGCTCCGTCTTTCAAATCGACAACCTTCAAGCCACTCGGGAGCCAAGCGCCTATACGGACGAGGATCTGCTCCGAACCCGTCTCTTCTACCTCTCTGATTTTTATCGGCGCGAGATGAAACCACAGTGGTGGAACCACTTTCGGCGCAAAGAACTCCTGCCAATGGAGCGGGCAGATGATCCAGAAGTAATCACTGGATGCACACGAGACACAACGCGTCCCGCTGAAAAGCTGGCGCGCAGCAGACTCCTCTACTACACATTCCCTCAGCAAGAGTGCAAACTCACACCAGGCGATTCCCTCTATGACATCGAAAACGAACGCTCATACGGTACCGTTCACGAGATTAATCACGATGCGGGTACGTTAACGATCAAGCTCGGAGGAAAGCTCGATGAGGCTATGCGCCTCGAACTCTCACGTCGTCCCCTCGATGCGAATGAACCCCTCAAAAAAGGACTCGACCGGTTCCTTGATGAAGTCGGAGACTTTGATCTCTCAACGCTGCGTACCGCTCGGAACTACCCCTATCCCGCGCTGGTTGATATCCTCTTACGAGACTTGCCTGTCTTCGTCGATGGCCCCCGCAGTCAGGTCGTATCCGTATCAGCTGACGATCCCACGTTCCGCCAACAGCTCACTGATGCCGCGCTTACACTCGACCGCAGCTACCTCTTCATTCAGGGGCCGCCAGGCACCGGAAAAACCTTCCACGGGGCCCGCATGGCAGTATCACTGATGAAAGCGGGAAAACGCCTCGCTGTCATGTCTAACTCTCACAAAGCCATCATAAACTTTCTTGCTGAGGTGGACGTCGTTGCGCACACCGAAGCGTTCACGTTTCGCGGCGCCAAGAAATCGAATCGCGACGACACCGCCAACCTCTACGCAAGCAACCGCGGCTCCGACGCCCCACCAGCACAGATCCACGACTACTACGACCACGATGCAATCATTCCGGCCGACTATCACCTCCTTGCTGGAACCGCGTGGACCTTCTGCCGCGATGAGCATGATCAACAATTCGATTACCTCATCGTCGACGAAGCCTCACAGCTTTCACTCGCCCACCTCGCAGCGTCCGGCGTATGCGCAAAGAACCTCATCCTTATCGGTGATCCACGCCAGCTTCCGCAACCGCTACAAGGAATTCACCCCGCTGGACTCGATCAATCTCCCCTTGAATACCTACTTGGAGAACACGGCACCGTTCCACCTGAGCGCGGAGTATTTCTTAACGAATGCCGTCGTATGCATACCGATATCTGCGATCTCCTCTCAACCCATGTCTACGATAGCCGACTCACATCACCCCCAGAAAATGGGCACCAACGGATAATCCCCGAAACCACGTTCTCGCTCAATCAACCCGCTGGATACCTCTTCCACCCCTGTGAACACGACGGGAACACGCAAACCTCCCAGGAGGAAGCCAATGCTCTTCGCCAGATCTACCAGGAGCTTCTCTCGTGTAGCTTTCGCGCGAAGGATGGCACAGTCTCAAAGATTACGCCGGCCGATATCATGGTTATTGCCCCCTACAACATGCAGGTCCAACTCCTGCGACGCACACTCCCTGATGCGGACGTGGGAACGATCGACCTCTTTCAAGGGCGCGAGGCTCCCGTGGTGCTCATCTCAATGACCACCTCAAGCATGGACGAAGCTCCGCGCGGATTAGAGTTTCTCTTCAGTCAGCAACGAATCAACGTAGCCCTCTCTCGAGCAAAAGCACTTGCAATCGTGCTCGGCTCGCCAAAGCTGTTTCAGGCCCGATGTACCAAGCCCGAGCAGATGAAGCTGGTAAATTTCTTTTGCGCTCTCGGAGAATCCTAAACTCCTTCTTTTGCCCACCGGGGCATCAGCTCATCGATTGTAAATAGGTCGAATGCTCTGGTACTGAATCTCGAATATTCAGGGCATCACCGTCCCCACACTCACCGAGGATCCCTTCACGGCCACAATGGCAGAATGGGCTTAATAGGATTGCCCAGCGCATCGTTCGGCACAACACGCGTCGTCGTCTCTGTCACCGTCTTACTGCCACCCAGGGCATGCCCCAGAGGATTGGGTCGCTCATACGTTGAGGTCACAACGCTGTATCCCGTTGTCCACCCAGCGCTGTTTGGTTCCTCAAATGGCCGATAGCCACCACGCATCGGCTGACCCAAGGCATCATTCGGCAACACCTGTGTCTGACTCTCAATAACGGTATCACTTCCGCCCATCAACGAACCAAGTGGATTACGACGCTCCTCGGTCGATGTAACGACACTGTATCCCGTCGTCCATCCTGCGCTATTTCGCTCAGGCATCGCTCCTATCTGGGGCACAACCGCGAGCTGATTTCCCCCCTGATGAATGACCGTGCCACCAGGCAGTGGATAGCCTTGGGCAAGGGCCATTGAGGGACCGAGGAGAAGGACAATTACCACAATTCGACAAAGAACCATCGCGCCCCCAACGAATAACTATCGAGCTAACCGCACCGCCGTAGCTTGATAACCAAACAGGCAGCCGCCTTGAATATTTAGGAGAAATATTGTTGTCGCGGTGTTGCCATTACGCGATAGGTTACCATATACAATTGCCAGTTCGGCGGGGCGCCCTCCAGCAGTAATACGCCTTTGGAATTCCCACCTTCGACCCTTATCACGGGACCGGCCCGTAAGGTCTCCTGCATCATTGGTTGACAAGAAGCCAGAACCCTTGCGGGTGAGGAATACATGCTGGAAATTAAAGCCTGACACGCGATTGCTGCAGGTACTCAAGCGGGAAGAATAAGAATACCGTCCGCCCCACACACCATCGAACGTCGTGTTCTTAAGAACACTCACATCACCTGACTGAGAGTGTCGCAGCATCTTTCGCGCTAAACGAAGGCTACGGCCTCCTAGCCGTCCATCCTCAGCGGATGCATCCGCGACAAAACTTAGTATCAACACTAATGCGCAAACAAATGGACGACTGCTCATTCACGGCTCCTTTTCTAGTAGGGTGCAAGATGCCAGACCATGCCACTCAGCAATAAGCTAATCAAAGACCTGTATCACCGGGCGAGTTAGCTTCTGCCGTCATACCAAGCTGGTCCTATTTTTTCTTCCCAGCAGGTTGCACACACGCGAATCGTTCCCAGTCCGTCCACATACTACGAGCTTCTCCCATACCCGGCACTCTCCGGCGAGCCTTCTCCCGGAGCCACCCAACTCTCACCAAGCCAGCCCGCGCCCCTAAATCCCCAATCGAATCAACCCATTCGCCACCGAATACCGAGTATGCGACACTCTCCTCACGAGCGCCCATATACAAGGAGCAGGCTTAGTTCGCCCCATTAGAGGGCATATCAACAGCGCCAGACGACCAATCGATGAACCCGCAAAATACCCCACCGCAGCCGACGGCTTCGAACACCGAAAAGGAACACACATCCGCCGCTAGCTCATCCCCATCGCGAAGCCTCTTTGCGGGCCTCCTACTTGCAGCGCTTCCTCTTGGCGCGCACGCCGAGACGAAATCTCCCCACACCCGAGTGGAATTCGAAGGAGAGCGGGTTAAGTTAACCAGCATCGAAACGGGCAAATCTTGGTATGAATCTCTTGAGAGCTACCGCCAAAGCCTCGATGGACTACCTCCATCTGAGCTGGGCTTACTCGAAGTACCAACACCATCCAAGGCGATTCCAGTTGAAGAGCAACAAGCCCCTCCCACTCCGTCTCAGACCACTCCCCTAAAAACCCCACTGACAACGTTCGGCGGACTCAATTGGGTCAACAAACAGATCAAACGCAACCTCCACGGCGCTGCGCGCACCGGCTTTAACCTGCCACTCACTGACATACCCGGCATAGGCGTCCGCCTGAGTGGACGTTACGAATTGCAACGGTTGGGAGCACTCTTTCGCCGCGCTGACGAGGTCTCGTGCTCCCTCAGCTACGGCACAGGATTTAACCCCGCTGGAATCGCGGTGCATGCCGCCGGCGTTAGCGCCCCACTCTCCGTCTCTGCCAGCGTTTCCCGCACACAGTCGTACATTTTTACCCGACAGTCTCCCGAATACTGGAAGATGGCGCTCGATGGTGTCTACCTTCCAACCTCAGTTCCCCGATCCAGCGCGGACCTCGCAACGATTGATATCGGCACGATGGTAAGCATCCCGGTGCAAACCTCCTTCGGCCCCGGCATCGGAATGGAAAAGGTAGTACCGCTGTTTGGCAGAGCACTTGGTGACCAGGCCATCGTTGCTCGCGCTGGAGCCCGGGGCAATGTCTCAGTAAGCGGCGCCTTCGATGTACACCTCTATCGGCGAAACGACCACTCTGTTGGACTCATTATTCAATCAAGCGCAAACGACGGATATTCTGCCGGGATCGACGTACGTCTCGGCACCGAGTACCTAAACGAACTCGCCGATGGGCAGTACAAACTAGCAACCAAACGCGTGCAACGAAAACTGAGCTTCTCCCCTCTCTCTGTTACCCTCGCCGCTGGCTCACGAAACAGCGGAGCAACCCTCTATCACGAATTTGATCTCCGACGCCCCGAACACATGGAGGCGTTCGACGCCATATGGCAGCAGGTCTCCAGCGCAATTCCCATGGCCACCACCGCCAACGACCTCCGAAATGCCCGCGATGCAGCGTGGCATCAATTGAAAGGCGGAGCCGATTCCATGGGCGATACACACACCGCTCGCGTTGCATCGCTTACGGGAAGCTCCAACACCCTCGTGCGTGCAGTGACCCATGCTGGCAGTTCATTTAGTCGAAGCGCTGGGGCCAACCTACCTCTCGCAGTCAAGGTCGATGCTCACATACTTCGTCGCCTCATAAAGTACACCATATACGATGACTCGCGCGGAGAACTCTATGCAGCACAAGCAGAGTCACAGAACGGACACGGAACCAAATGGCTCATGGGATTTGCCGGAGAAGGCGAGATGCTTGAGCGCTCCCTTGTGCGCGCCGTTGCCTCAGACCCAAGCACCACCACTCGCGACGGAATTACCGAGATCGGACGCGAACACCGCATTTCCATAAACAGCGTCGACACCGAAGACGCCTCACGAATCATGGCCGAACTCGCAATTAAGCTCGGGCCTATCATGTTCGACTCAGTGGCACCACAGATCCTACACTCCCTCACCACGGCAGCATCTAACGATGGTGTAGTCGCCCTTGAGCTTACCGCCGGACTGACCGAGAAAGGCACCACCGCTCTCTTCGAGCAGTTTGCACGGCATATTGATCTGAGCCCAGACGATAGCACCCTTATACTTA
>JBIIYC010000162.1:0-6137 GCA_044347025.1 Bdellovibrionota bacterium | reverse complement strand
GCTTCGAGATCGTAAAGGCCCGTGGTCCCCTCAATCAAGAGCAGCTGCTGTCCTACATCGGAGACGGCACAAAGTTCGATGCCTTTCTCTGCGGTGAAGATGACTTCAATACAAAGGTGCTTCAGGCCGCCGCTCCCCGTATCAAAGTGATCAGTAAATACGGTGTAGGACTCGACAAGATAGACCTCGCTGAGGCTGAAAAACTCGGTATCAAAGTTACAAACACTCCGGGCGTTAACCACACAACGGTAACAGAGCTTACCTTCGGACTCCTCCTCAGTTTGACCCGCTATATTCCAGAGCAGAATGCGAACGTTCATAGGGGAGAGTGGCGCCGACAAACTGGTCGCGAGTTGGCTGGCAAGACCCTCGGTATTCTCGGCTTCGGTCGAGTTGGCAAAGAGGTCGCGAAACGAGCCATGGCGTTCGGCATGAACGTGAAGGTATTTAACACGTCGTGGTCATCGCAGCATTCGAGCTATTTAGAGGAGCTTACGGAAGTGTTCAAACATCCGATATTCTCCGAGTATCCACCTCAGATATCTCGGGCGCCTCGAGACGAAGATATTTTCCCGCATGTTGATTTCCTCTCCGTTCATATGAGCTTGACGCGAGATAATCAGACGTTCATCAACCGGCGACGGTTGATGATGTGTAAGCGTGGCGTGTATATCGTCAACGTGAGCCGTGGAGCACTCGTTGATCAGCGAGCCATGGCTGATTGCGTTAAGTCAGGCCACGTAGCCGGATATGGAGCCGATGTTCTAGATCCTGAGCCGGTACAGCCCGACAATCCGTTGCTTGGGCTGGCGAACGTTCACCTCACTCCGCATGTGGGTAGTAGAACTCATGAAAGTGTTGTTCGGCAGGGGTCCGCAGCCGTCGACAATCTCATTGAAGCCTTGAAGGCCGCAGCAGCGCAAAGCACCGCGGCGTAGGATATCGTCGGTCCACCAATTGGTCTGGAATTTCAGTAGTTTACTTGATAGCGGGCATTCATGGATCTTCTTCGGTACCTTCCTCTCGCCTACATAAGTTGGTTTCTAGGAATGTTGGCAAATATGCCGCTACCGCAGCCGCTCGCGCGATGGACGATTTTAGTATTTGCGCGTGCCTACAGCATTGACGTTTCCTTGGCATCGAGACCCCTCGACACATATCGATGTATTGGAGAATTCTTCACTCGCGACCTGCAAGAGGGGCTTCGTCCAATCTCAGAGGTTCAGGTCGTATCGCCGGTCGATGGCACGCTCCGGGCATTTCAAAATGTAGAGTCTCCAGGCTCTATCACGCAGGTGAAAGGTAAGGACTATACTGTGTCGGCCCTCTTGGCCGCGGATGAGCTTTCAGAGAAGTTCGAGAATGGTCAGCTCTGGAACTTCTATCTCTCGCCCAGCGATGCGCATCACATTCATGCGCCGGTTGACGGGCGTATAGTAAAGACCGTCCATATTCCAGGGCGATTATGGCCTGTGAATGATTGGGCCCTGCACTCAATTGATGGTCTCTTTGCGGTAAACGAGCGAGTCGTGACCTACATCGAAACGAGTGATGGCCTCATAGCGGTCGTTATGGTTGGTGCCACCAATGTTGGTCGCATATCGGTTGCCTACACGCCGTTAGAAACAAATTGTCAGCCTTGGAAGGCCAAGGGGCTCGATGTGCGGGTCCACGAGCCCGCGATTCCGGTGGTCAAAGGCCAGAAGCTTGGTACATTTAAGATGGGATCTAGCGTTATCGTTGTTTCCGAAGGCCGGCACTTTACCCCGGTCATGAGTGCTGAGCCGCGTCCGGTCGTGCGTGGCGAGGCGCTTGTGCGAGGGGAGGTCAAATAGTCCGAGGCAGACTGCGTCGCGGTCTCGAGAAGAGTTCCCGCGCCTACGCCCTTAGCCGAAGAGATCCGCGGTGGCCATCGAAGATCCAACGGAGGCGCCGTGGAAGGGTTACGCCTCTGGCTCGACCCACAACTCCCATTTTCCAGAACTTGAGGTGGCTCGAAGAGCCATTCCTTTTCGCTTGGCATATTCATCCCATATGAGCTGTGATCGTGGATCGCTCTTGGAACACTCGAACCTAAAGAAGGCCAATCGCCGTTGCCGAGAGCGGGCAATCTGCTCAAGCTCAGGTTGTTCCGGACTCTCGACCCACGTTACGATTTGATCTCTCGGGCCAAATAACGCGTCGATAAAATAGGTTCCCCACGAAAGGTGCGTAACAACGTAGTTGCTTGCAAAATTTGGGGTGTCGACGATCTCAAGTAATTCCATGCGTGATGGATCTGACTCTACTTGTGGTTTGGCGTTAACAAGGGTCTGCCAGGGGGTGACCTGCTCGTAGAGCAAAAGTCCGATGGCTCCAATAACTAACACTGCGTACCGAGGTAACAGTGCGTTGAGGGCTACCGCCAGTCCAACGAAGATGATCACGTGAGCAAAAATAACGTGATGACCCGCCCAGGCCATCTGCGCGCGAGCCATGAGGAAGAGATCTCCAGCAGCCAAAAACACAGAGAGGACAAGAAGTCCAAGATATGACCATTTTCGCTCAATTGCTAATAAGAGGGCTGCTCCCGCAGCCACTCCAGACAGACACATCACCGCGAAAAAATCGCTCTCGCGTGAGACTAGCCCTGCAACATCGTATACACGGTGGAAGTAACGTGTTGGAAAAAGAATGAAGTCGCGAATAAACGTCATAAAGTGCGACACCCAACTCTCCAGCTCGTTGATTGAGTAGTTTTTGGTCGCACTTTGAAGGGCGGTATAGTAGGAGCCTCCTTCAATAGTCTTAGCGCTCAGTAGTATTCCGAGAAGCACACTGGAGACGAGGGCAAAAGCACCCCCACACGTCACGAATCGTAGAAGCCCCAGCCTGAGCCCAAGTTCCCTCAAAAGGCCTCGACGAAAGGTTGCAACAATGAAGAGGTAGAGGGCGAAGCAGGCCCCATACACTACAAACCCCTTTTGCTCGAAGGCCAGAAAGGCACAGAGACCGGCGAGGCCACCCAGAAGCACAATCCGCCAGAGAGAGGAGCAGGTGAGAGCCGTTACAACCAACCACACTCCGCACTCCAGAAGCAGAAGTTGCCATGCGATTGGACCTGTATCGATAAGGTGCTGCGCAAAAACCGGGGTAGAGAGCATCACTACGGTCATTACGAGCGCCCATGGCACAAGTAAGAGGCGGGAGAGCACTACCGAACTTGTGAGCCAGAGAAAGCCCGTCCAAACGCGCAAAGCGATTGGTGCTGCAACGATCCACCAGAATGGGATGAACGCAAGCGCGCCACTTACGCCGATATAGGTGTACGAACGAAGCGGCAGGCTATAGCCGAAGACGTTGAGGTTTTTAACGCCGCATCCCTCGCGAAACTTATGGAGATGAGCGTTCGGAAATAGCTCGCAGGCGATAGTGTGAAACTGTACAGCCTCGTCGTTATTGAACGGTATATTCCATGACATGTATCCCCATGTCGCTACGGCCACAACCAACAACAGGAGCGATAATATGCCGCGAGTGATGCGAGTGTATACAGAGGCTCCCTTAGTTGATGAATACGGGGAGCTCAACGATTGAGTAGTTGTTTTCACGGTCGGGCCTTCATATACATGATGAATGTGTAGAAGCGATTACACCTGTAGCGATTGGGCTCTGTCAATCAAGATTCGAGACTGAAACGCCACCTTACAGAGGGCTTTTTCGGGGATCCGGGTCGTGCCGGAGCCACACGGCATAGATCGGCGAGGAAACAATTCGCGGTGTATCACTCTGGGTGTCCACGCATACCTCTCTCCTTATGGGCGACGCGGTGTGCATGAGGTCCAGAGAGATAACTTCAGCCCGAACGTATAGGCTCTTATTGCTCCGCCACCTTCAGGAACGCGTACCGAACAGCTGGATTATCATGAATATTCATTCTGTCCCCAATCCAGAGATAGGTCGGTACAATGTCTGCCAGGTTTGCAGGTGTACCTTGATACGGCGCTGTGATACCCAAATCGTTGCCAGGAATGACCACATAAATGTATTTGCCCCTGTGGCTCAGAATTGACTCTCGTAACTCTGCCTCTGTTTTGTGAACCTTAACATTTCCAAGTTCTCCGAGTGCATACTTGAACGCGAGATTCGGAGAGTCTCCCAGCACAAGAACCGGAACTTGGTTCCGTGCCAGGCCTCGAATACTTGCAAGCATCGCAGCCTTTTGAATACCGACATCGCGAAGTTCAATAAACGGAAAGCCGGCGGTAACCGGAACGTAATAGGCGAAGACATACCACACGTTAATAACAGCTGATGTCATCGCAAGGCAAAGCATCCCACCACCGACCTTGGCCGCCGGAAGGATTCGTTGACACAGCGCTGCGGCTCCCTGAGCGCTGAGCCAGCAGATGAAGAAAATGCTCGCGAGCATGCGGCGTGGCACGCCATGGTACCCGCGACTATCCACCGGAAACGAGATCACCATGGGCATTGCAAATATGAACAGTCCTGCAATACATAGTCGAGCTACAGGGCTCTTCCATGCTGCTATAACCGCTGCGAGGCCGCCTACGATGAACAATCCAGATTGCACGGGGTCTAGTAAGCCCTTGCCCTCTCGAATCATGTGCCGAGCTTGATCGAAAGCCGCAACGTGGAGTTGATAAAAGATGTCGCCCAAAAGATGGAAGAATGCGCCAATCGGCGTGGCGCCATACTGTTCAAGGAGCGTTGTTTTGTCTCGTAGTATTTGAGACTGACGAGGGAGCCACTCAATGTTCACGTAGTACAGTAAAAAGGGGAGGTAGGTGAATGTAATCGCGACGGCCCAAACCGTTGCGTACAGATATACATCCCGTCGTTTCTCCTTGGATCCGAATAGCCAGGCGTCTGCCAGCAGAAAAACACCGAACGGAACCGTCATGATTGCTATTTTCTGACTAACAATCGAGAGCCCGGATACAATTCCGCCGACGGATATTCGCCAAAGACTACCAGACTGCATTCCGGCGCAAAGGAAATAGATACTGACCGCGACCAGCGCGAGATCGAAGGGGTACATGTACAAGATTCGCGAGTTAATCCAATGCCAGCTCGAAAAGGCGAGCATAATGGCGGTACACGCGGCCACCGTGCGGGAACTGTAAAGCCGAACTACAGCAAACCATGCGCCAACAGAGACCGCGGCCGCTGCTGCCGCGGTAAGTTTAGCGAATAGAAACAGATCGATTATGGGCGTAACGATTGGCCCGAGCAGGAACATTATCCAATGGTATAGCCACGGAAACGCCAGCGGAGAGGTGCCGAGCGGATTTGGCCGGAAACCCGAAACAAGTCTGATAGTTTCTCCAAAGATTTCCTGCTCGTCATTGAGATTAACGGGGGAACGTTCAACGATCTGCCAGGATCTCAGTGCGAATGAGAGTAGAAAGAGAGCGAGGATGATTATTCGGTCGGTAGCGGTTGACTCTAGTCGCGTGATCGTTCGCCTGGTATCCCAAAGTATCGTCGCTCCAATTAGCGAGGCGAGAGCCACCACCCAGACAGTGAGACCCCATGCATAGTTCGGGAGGTTTTGACCCGGGGTATCAAATATAAGGATGCTCTCGCGCAGCAAAAAACCGCCTGCCAGCAGCAGCGCACATACAGACACCCAACTGCCTTTCGCAGCAGGGGCGGTACGCAAAACCGGGGTGGTAAGTAGAAGTGCTCCTCCGGCCACGGAGAGGAGTGCCCCAGTCAGGAGGCGACCCGCGTCCGTTTGAATCAAAAAAATCCCGGTTGCGAGGAGGCAAACCGCGAGAGCCCGAAAAAGCAGGTCGAATCTATGTAGGGTGGTAATGAGAAGATTTCGAATCATCGTGTTGCTCTACAAGTGGCGAACGAGGAGTAGTGTTAGTAATGCTGCCTCCCTTCGCTGGTGCTGCTTAGGCGATACCATACGGGTGTAGGCGCTATCGTCTAGACGCCTCGATAGCGAGATTAGCGTGAGGATGGAGCCGCTCACAAGAATTATTCTAGATCCAGGTCCGGTGCACCGTGCTTGATTGCGCTTGCTGTTTTCGCGGGATTTGCGGGCCTGACGGGGTCTTCGCTCCTTGGGTATGAAGCGGGTCAAGTCAAGCACTTTGAGTGCCTGGATTCGAGCGATTTGTTGG
>JBIIYC010000161.1:0-6155 GCA_044347025.1 Bdellovibrionota bacterium | reverse complement strand
CGGTGTGTCGGTGCGTCGCTGGCTACTACTTCTCCAGCACCAACGGATGTCAGCCCGTCACCAATCCGACCCCGTGTCCGAAGAGCGGCGGGGAGAATGAGTAGGGGGCGACCCGTGCTCGGGAGGGCGGTCATTCCTGATCGCGATGTGGTTGCGTGAGGCTAGTACCAACTGGTACTCCGCAGCTCCAATTCTCCGGCACAAGCCGTCGGCAGT
Source organism: Bdellovibrionota bacterium (assembly GCA_044347025.1). Lineage (GTDB taxonomy): Bacteria > Bdellovibrionota_C > UBA2361 > UBA2361 > OMII01 > OMII01. The sequence continues at coordinate 5,939 of JBIIYC010000161.1, read as the reverse complement.
CCACCAAGATTAACCCTCCAGTGCGGTAATCCCGGATACCAAGGGGATCTCAGCGTCGACGTGACGCCGCAATTGTATCTCTAGCGGGGATACTTCAGACTCCGATGCCAATCGTGACCGCTCTGTGGCCACTCAAAGCTGAGTTTCTCTGCACACTCCGTTCCAACGGTTGGTGCGCCGGCATCTGCACTAAGGCTTGTTACTTCTGATAGATCGCTGGACGGCATTGCCGCGTTTTCTAAGCAGGTCGCGGACGCTGCCTCTAGACTTGGTCCCATACACACCTCGTGCAGGCAAAATTACAAAATACCGTGAACTATGCGAAACAAGTCACGGGGGTCGACCAGCTTACACCTTTCCATCACAAGAGGGAAGCGTTCCTATTGGGGGGCCCTCCCTCCATCGTCGAGGCACTGTCTACGAGCGTAGTGCGCACTGATTGTTACCTGGCGTCACCGCGTCTCACCTCCCTTATCCCGCGGCTTTTGCAACCTGCGCCAGCAGGGCACTAATCCCATCCCATGCGATCTGAGCACCAATGCACGCCACGAGGAACGAAATAAGTCGCATCAAAACCGACGTTCCGCTGGCTCCGAGGCGCTTCGTAATACCCTCGGAGTACTGAAAGCAGAGATACACCAACAGCGAAACTGCCAGGATGCCAACCACAAAACCTGCCTGCGTGAGACCGGTCTGAACCACGGTGTCTCTGTGGCTGTGCGCACTCAGTGTGATTGCCACTGCGATGCACCCTGGCCCAATCGTAATCGGAAAGGTGAAGGGATAGAATACGCTCTGCCACAAACTCGCCGGTTCCGTGTGCGTGGCCGTTTTATCGGCGTCCCCGTGGTCACGTTGATTGAGCATTCGCCACCCCATAGTCGCCAGGACCATGCCGCCCACGGCTTCAACGATCGGCAGCGATACGCCAAAGAACTGCAGAAGGTAGCTGCCGGCAAACAAGGAACCGATGAGGAGCAGGGCGGTGTTCAGCGCAATTCGGCGAGCGAGTTGTTTACGGGTCCTTGAGTCTGCGCCCCGGGTGAGACTCAAGAGGATGATCGCTGTTCCGATCGGGTTGACGCAGGGCATAAGTGCAGTGAAGGAAACCGGTATGGCGCCCACAAAAGAGTTAATCTCAGACGGTATCTCGCTTAGCGGTATGGGGAGTTGAAGGATCATCGTACGCACTCACGATTTAGCGGCAGACCAAAGCTGCTCGACCCGTGCGAGTATTAAACGCAAGGGGGCTGAAGAAAAGGGACAAAGCGCCTGAGCCAGGGAAGGTGGGTAACGAGCGCGCGATACCGGACGATTCGCAGCATGCAATACGTATTATCAGGCAGTTATCACACCATAGCCCCATATCCGTCTCCCCCCCCTTTGCTTACCGGTGCGTTTTTATTACACTCGTCCCGAAACGTGCTTCGGCTCGTTTTTGCATCGTGAGCGGCGGGAGGGATCTGGCCCTTTGAACGCCCGGCAACCTACAAAGTCATTCCCGTGATTTGAGAGGTGCTAATGCCAGCTGTATAGGCGATGCGTCCGAGATTGCTGAATAGGCATCTGGGAAAACTCGGCAGGAATTGAATAAAACCGTTGAATGTTTAGACAACGCCTTGAACGTTGTCGGTCATTAGTGTTCGCGCCACGTGATGGATGCGTTCACTGCATTATGGAGGTGGTATGTCCTCGACTGAACCCGTTGTTGCAACGTACGAAGGAGCGCCTGACTGCGGGTCCTCGACCTCTAATACCGTTCGGGTTGCCTCGCAATTTTTCCACCTCGGCCGGGCGTTTGCACTGAGCGAAGGGGGAGAGTTAGAGGATCTCACTATCGCATATGAAACCTATGGCGCTTTGAACGATGCCCGCGATAACGCAATTCTCCTTTTTCACGCCTTCAGCGGCTCGCAACACGCCGCCGGGTTCAATCCCTCAGTGCCCGATCTTCTCGTTCACTGGAATGAGAGTTGTCAACGAGGATGGTGGGATGATTTTATCGGGCCCGGAAAGGCGCTGGATACCGATAGATTCTTTGTAGTGTGTGCCAACGTCTTGGGTGGATGTTACGGGTCAACAGGCCCGTCATCCGTCATTCCATCAAAGCCACATCAGCGCTACGGCGGAAGCTTTCCGTGGGTTTCTGCGCGAGATGTGGTTCGCTCTCAGGCGCTTTTGTTGAATGAGCTTGGAATCGAAAGCTTGCACGCCGTTGTAGGCGCATCCCTCGGAGGAATCCTTGCTCTTACCTTCGCGCTTGAGTTTCCAGAGCGCACGCGAAACGCGTTACCGATTGCAACGTCTCACGTCGTAAACTCTGCGCAAATTTCTTCTAATTTTGCGCAAGCAGAAGCGATTCACCTCGACCCAAATTTTGGACGGGGTGATTACTATACAGGCCAGAATCCACACCACGGACTCGTGCTTGCGCGACAGATCGCACAGATGAGCTTCGTCGATCAATCAACCATCATCGAAAGAGCAGGGAGCGATGTCGTCAATCCGAACCGCTTTCCGTCATACCGAATGAGCCACCCAGTCGAATCATACCTGCGCGGCAACGCCGCTCGTTTTGTCGACCGCTTCGATGCAAACTCATACCTGATCATGCTCGACCTCTGGCAGCGAACCGATTTCTTGCGCCTCTACAACTGTTCGAGCTACCTCCAGCTCTTCGCCCGATGCCGGGAAATTCCATTTTTGGTGCTTGGTATCGATTCCGATTGCTGCTTCCCGGTATCTCAGCAGCTCGGCCTTTATGACGCACTACGCGGGGCGGGGGTTGATGCAGACCTTTCAATTGTTGCCTCTACAAAGGGTCACGACTCATTCCTGCTGGAACCCGAGCTCTATGCCCGCACCATGCGCGGGTTTCTTGCCAACGACACGACCCACTGAGACACTGAATCGGGGAGGCGATCCCAGCCCGAACGCAATGCGGCACCCCTGCCATATTGACCGATAAGTAACGTTATCGGGCAATATGGGAATAGCCAGGGACGCATGAGGGTAGGAGAGCCGATCCACCCAGCATTGTGGCTGCAAGGGCCGGAAATTGCGCGTCTGGCGCCCCCGAAGACACTAAAAGGGTTCGCTAGACGCGGCGCAATCCGTTGTCCTGGGTTGCACTCATTTGACCTGGCGTGCACGCAGCGGCGTGGCGAGTCGCGGTAGCCGCATCAACACACCGATACTCGCGTGACTGGCGAGTGTCATTTCACTAAGAACATCCGCGCCACCAATTATCACTGCCAGACCTGATACGAAAGCGTAGCCATGCGCATATCCGATTCATTTCACCAGAGAGCTGCGCCTGGGGCCATGAGAGCGGAGCCGCCATAGGCCGCGAGAAGGTCTGTTTAACTCGTGCGCCGAATCGGCTTTAATGCGATAGGGCGCCACCGCCGGCATCAGCCGCGCCGACCACCCCCTCCCCCTCCATGCGCAAACGAGGTTCGCATATATTCCGCGACCTTGCGCGATCCCCTTGTTTTGTCTGGAAACGAGCGGAATACTAGCGGGGCGGAAGTCGTAATGTGAGCATTAAGGAGAGAAACCATGAAGATCATAGCCTATCTGAAGCCGAGCTGCGGTTGGAGTCGTGGTGTGCGGGCGGTTCTCGCAAAGTACAACCTTAGCTACGAGGATCGAGACATTATCAACGATCCTGCTCAACGCGCAGAGATGGTGCAAAAAAGCGGCCAACAGCTCAGTCCCTGCGTTGAGGTTAACGGAGCGATGCTCGCCGACATCAGTGGCGAAGAGCTTGAGCAGTATCTGATTGAACAGAAACTGGTGCAGCCAACCCCCGCAACCTCAGACGTGCCCCTCGACAGAGGTTGTCCGGGGCACTAATCGCCTGAGAAGCTATCGCAAAATCACCCTGCCGTTCTTGACGAGGATACTCCTCACGGTTTGCGTAGCAGCGCCGAGCGAATCGGTAACGGTGAGTCGGACCCGATAGCGGCCATCACGCCTAAACCTTTTCCGAGTCGTTACGCCTCGAGCTCGGCCGCCGTCCGAAAATCTCCACGCATAGCTCAGTGCCTCCCCCTCTGGATCGAGCGATGCCGAGGCATCGAGAACGATCTCGCGTTTCTTTCGAGAGCGCTTTCCAAGGCTGCTTGCGCGCGATGTAATCAGCGCCTTGGGGCCGAGATTGTCATATACGGCAGTAAAAAATCGATCCGTCCGACCCACGAGGAACGTGCGAACACGGTCCCGACTTCCATCCGTCCATCCATTGAAGGTTCTGCCACCGTATCGAAGCGGCGCAACGATCGTTTGAGTTGCACCGACGATCGGCTGAGCGATGAATGGGGTAAGCGCTTCTTTATCTTCGTCTAAGTATGCGATTGGGGCGCCTCTCGGGATACTGTCAAAGGTATACGCACTCGTGCGAGGTTGTAGAGTGATGCACTCCTGATCCTCAAGCCCTTCGCCCGCACTTACAACGAAGCAAAGCTGGTAGGATGTGTTATCACTGTGCTCCTCGGGGATGAACGATCCCGAAGCAGCGGAGACATCACCGACCGCATGCGTATGCTCGTTGTGAATTTGAAGGATATTCCACGAATAGCTCAGAGGCACTCCAGCTCCTCCCTCTGAGTGACCCGAGAAAACCACCGGAACGCCGATCTCAAATAAAGAGCCAGGTTTGGGGGACTCAATGTGGGCGATCGGCGCAGAGACCCCCGCTCGCACAGTGAAGCTATCACTGGACTTCAAGAACGGCGCAGTGGTCTCGCTCACTGTAACTGTGACCGTATAGGTTCCCGCTTTTGTATAGACATGCTGGGCGTCTGAATCCGTTGACGAGCTTCCATCACCGAAATCCCATCGGTACGTCAGTGGCTGCGCATCCGGGTCTGAGCTCTGCGATGCAGACGCTGAAATAACTAGCGGTACATTCCCAGAGGTTGGACTGACTGATGCTTTAACGGTAGGAGGATTGTTTCCGGCAACTTTCGCGCGAAATCGGCGAACAGCACTGGTTCGAGTCACAAGGTCGATATACACCGCGTAAACATTACCGTCTGGCCCGGTAAGAAGCTGCACCGCTCCCAGGCCGCTCCCAGTCTCCCGAGCAAAGTCGTGGGGGGTCGGTCGACCACTCGAGTCGAACGTCAGGTAGCGGATCCAATTCTGCGCATAATCCGCGAAGAACAGCGCCCCCTTGTACTTACTCGGATATCCATCGCCATAGTAGAACGCGAGCCCTGTTACAGACGCCCCAAGGTCCTTTCCATTTTCATCGTACGGATGCCTATATGTGAACATCGGCTTCTGAACCGCCCCCTGTCCTTTCGCGTACAACGAATTACAGAAGTCGACTGTACGAGGCGAAATTCTATATCCCACCTGCTGCGTACTTGCAGTCGCTTGTCCCTCAAGCTGTGCGCGCTCCGTGAAGCCACCCTCGTAACACGGCCACCCGAAGTTGAGCCCCTTTCCCGTGTTGATCTCCTCGTAATACGAGGTACCGACGTCGCCGACGTACACCTGCTGATTGAGCGGATTCACAGTGATGCGAAACGGATTGCGAAATCCATACATCCAGACCTTGGAACGATTCGACTGCGGACTGTTCGCGTCGTACCAGGGGTTTCCCGGCACACCGTTGCCCGTGTCTGCATTGATCCGCAACACCCTTCCCGATAGGGAGTCAAGATTCTGAGTGCGAAGCGCGACTTGATTCGGTTGGGTGTAATCGGCTCCATCCCCGACTGAGACAAATAGTGTGCGCCCCTCCCCAAATATCAGCGTTCCTGCTGAGTGAGATTCATAGTCGTTGGGGATACAATCCTCTATAGGTTCGCCCTCCATCGTAAGCCCCGTCATGCACGATGCCCGCTCTGGAATATTTGGATCTCCCTCCGGCACCGGTGCAGCCATGGTTTCTGGTGTGCCATTCTTGCCGAGGATTATCTCCATGC
>JBIIYC010000034.1:0-19713 GCA_044347025.1 Bdellovibrionota bacterium | reverse complement strand
GCGATGAGCCGGTGGCGAGAACCGTTTCGGACCCAGTTGAGCCCCGCGACTGCCGTCTCACGAGTGCGTAGGAGCCGTCCTGGCAGGTCTCCAAGACAGAGACGGCGCCTTTTGTGGTTGCACCATAGACGTACTGCTCTCCGCCGCACTGCTGTTGTGGCCACGAGTGGCGAGCGAGTCGCTTGCCGCGAGGATGATACACAACGTTCGTGCCGTCGGGGATAATGCCGAGGTTAGGAGTCTTTGGAACTCGAATGAGTTGAAAAGAGCGGTCGGTTGTCGTCCAGGGGAGGAAGCTCGTTATTCGGGGAACGTTTCTTGGTCCTCTGCGAGTAGCCACGGTCGAGCTGATACGGAGCGCCCGATCGTCTGGAGCTGAACGGATGGCAGTGAGCTGAACTCGCTTGCCGGTTTGGTAACTCCAGTTAATAGAATCATCTCTTCTTCCGAATATGAAGTGTGCATACTGGGCAGCACCAGCCTTACCTGGATTTGTGATCAGGGTCCAGCGTAGCATCGGCTGAGAGGCATCGGCGATGGCAATGTCTTCGATGCCATCCCGACTGATATCGAATCCACCGATGATCCGCAGATGTGTTCCGATCGATTGTGACAACTGAAACGAACGCACGTGACGAGCTGTATCAGAGGAGGTTGTAAATCGCAGGGTTCGCGGCCCCATGCGTTTGACCTCAAGGAGTTCCCGGGTGCGTGGAACTCGGTAGGCTCCGACGAGATAGGCAGCATCGGGATCTCGAGAGATTGAGCCAAGCGGGGTTGTGACTACCTGTCCTTTTGTAATACGGACATCGGTAACCTCGCTCTCGTTACCCGAGGGGCTCAGTGCCAAAAAGCTGCTCTGTGCCTCCGCCGATAGCGTTGTAAGGAGCACCACGAGTGCCCAGAGTGCTTTACGGAACGTGTTGGTTCGTCTCCCGAAGTTGTTGTGGCCAGATGCTACCTTGATGAAGGGTGCCCGTCTCATACCATCCTGCCCTCTCGTAAAGCCCGTCGGGGGAGGGGTCGGTTGATTCGATGGGGGGCTAAAGAGAATGGCGATTTTATGTGATATCTAATTTCACCCCCGGCAGGCTGGGAAAAAAGGACTTCCTGTTGCGCATTTCGGTAGTTTGACTGCGACGTTATTGAAGCTACCAAAAAAATCCTCAGTGTATCTCGCGAGATACGCCCCCGATTTTTTTGTCGTCCTCGCCTCGTTTCGTCAAAAGTCTCTTAATGCTCTCGACGGAACCTTTTTCACCACCCTGCTAGCAACATCAGCAGGTTAGTGCGCTCTGGGAATCCAAGTGGGGGGCTTGGGTTGAAGCCTTGGCGACCTCTTGGTATAACCCATTGAATGTTCTCGGTGTCAGTTCGTCACACTCTCCTCGCTCTGCTGACGTTTCTTCTTGTCGGCGTTGCCCAGTACATGATCTTCATGGTTGTTCCGAATGAGCAGGTCATGGGCGCCGTGCAACGTGTATTCTACTTTCACGTAGGGAGTGCTCTGGCTTGCTATGCGGCGTTTGGAGCTGTGTTCGTGGCGAGTATCGCCTACCTAACCACCCGAAATGAGCGCGCGGACATCTTTTCGGCGGCGGCAGGAGAGGTGGGATTCGTGCTGTGCACCATCGTATTAATCACGGGGATGATATGGGGCCACAGCGCGTGGAACACCTGGTTTCGGTGGGAGGAGCCTCGACTCGTTACCTTTCTTGTTTTGTGGCTCATCTTCCTCTCTTTTACCGTGCTCCGAAATTTCGGGGATCCAACAAAGACGGCTGTGCACGGAAGTATCCTTGGCATTCTCGGTGCTCTGTCGGTTCCACTCGTATACGTATCTATTAAATTTTTACCGCAGAGTGCTCGGCTGCACCCGGAAGTTATAGAGCACGGTGGTTTGCGCGATCCGTCGTACTGGCAGGCGTTTGGTCTCTCGGTCGTTTCTCTTATGGTGTTGTGTAGCCTTTTGGTTTGGCTCCGGTATCGGGTCGGAGTGGTAGAGCAGGCTGCGCGCGAATTGTTAATGAAGGAAGACACGTATGACTCCTGATACCTTTCCCTCCCTTTTTTGGTCGTATACGGCGGTGTGGGTGATCCTGGCGCTGTATATCATCGGGCTCGGAGTTCGAGTTGCAAAATTAGAGCGTACGCTCTCCAGATCCAAGGAGACGACTCGTGACGGACAAGCCACAGCTTAAAGTACAACACGCCGAGTTTCTCTTCGGAGCGCCTAATCTCGCGGCGATCCGCAAGCAGCCATTTCCGGAGATCGCGGTCATCGGGCGTTCGAACGTTGGTAAATCGACATTCATTAATCGCCTGGCAGGGAGGAAGCTTGCCCGTGTAAGCGGAAATCCGGGCTCGACCCGAGAGTTAAATTACTATCGCATCGAGGGGCAGTGGCAGGGGGCACCCTTCGGTGTTGCTCTTGTTGATATGCCTGGATTCGGCTTCGCCAAGTTGTCTAAGGAGCAGCGCGAGGAGATCTCTCGCCTCTCCGTTGAGTTTCTCCATGAGCGAAAACAGCTTCGAGCCGTAATTCTCCTCAATGATTGTCGCAGAACACCTCAAGAGGACGAGCATGCAATTCAGCACCTCTGCGCCTCTGCGGGTGTGTCGTGCGTGATCGTCTTAACGAAGTTCGATACGCTCAGGCAAAACGATAAACCGAAGGCTCTTCAGTCTGTGGCTTCAGCGTACCATCTGGAGAAGGGGGATGTGCTTTTTACCGGGGAGAAGATCTCGCCAGAGCCGGTGTGGGAGCGACTTTTGGGGCTCTTGTAGGAGAGGGATATGTTCACCGGAATTGTGCAGGGCATGGCTTCAGTCGTTTCGATTAATCGCACAAGTGATTGCATGCGACTTGCAGTGCTATTTCCTGAGGGGGCACTTGAGTCCGTCCAGCAAGGGGCAAGCATCTCCTTAGATGGGTGCTGTTTAACTGTCACGTCATTCTCACAGTGCGAGGCGAGTTTCGATCTTGTGCCAGAGACGATCTCTCGTACGACTTTTTCTGAGGTCACCGTTGGGTCAGTCCTTAATTTTGAGCGGTCGCTCAAGTTTGGTGACGAGGTAGGTGGGCACATCCTTTCTGGCCACGTTGATGTAATCGCCGAGATACGGGACGTAGCTGTTCTTGAGGATAGCCGCGTTATTACCCTTCGAGTCAATCCACAGTGGACGAAGTATCTCTTTGTAAAGGGATATGTAGCGGTGAACGGTGCAAGCCTGACCCTTACGCACGTTGATAAGGCGAGCGGTGAGTGCAAGATCTCATTAATTCCGGAGACGCTGGCAAAGACCAACCTAGGACAGCTTTCCAGCGGTCGGCTCGTGAATATTGAGATCGATCGTTCGACGCAGGCCATCGTTGACACCGTGGAGCGGGTGATGGCTGAGCGAGAGCTCCAATCTCCACCCCTCTCGAAGTAGCACTCACCTGATCGTGAATGGGTTGTTGGCGCGCCACCTCGTTAGCGTAGTGGGATATCCTTCATTCGATGTGATACGACCATGTGTGGCAGTGTCAGTCCGGCAATGAGGCAGATCGCCGCCGCAAACATCTCTTCGATACGCGAGAAATCGAAGCGGAGTGCGAAAGGTAGTAGTCCCGCAATCGCGAGTATCGAGATGAGAATAAAATCCCGAGGCACTCCGATGCGAGAGGTTTTACAGAAACCAGCGCATGCCTCGAGGTGCTGTCGAGAATGTCGGCCGATAAACCAAACGGCGAATCCGCTGAGTGGTGGTAATACCACCCATGCTCCCAGGCACAGTAATCTTTGAAAGGCCTCGGTTCGTGCGGCTTTTCGGCCGGTTACTATGGAGTACAGCAGAAGAGCAGTTAGCCCACAGGCACTCGCGCGCGAGATTTGAAGAGGGGGCCCTTCGAGCACACGCAAAAGATCCTGAGGCACAAACTCACGGAGATAGAGCTGAGCCTCTACCGGATGCAGGCCTATCGGAAGTAGAATGGCACTGATACCAAAAGCTGCGCCTAGAAGTCGTGGTGGGGCTGAGGCCTCGCCCTCTGAGAAGTGAATCGCAGAGATTAGGAGAAAGAGTGAGAGCCCTATTAGTGGCAGAAACACGCACAGCATCGACATTCCGATAACAGAGGTCGTATAGATCACAAGTATCTTTGTTCGAGAGATCGATGACCCGCGCCACTTTGCCTCCGCGATACGAAGGTCGAACGAGCCGTGTGGAATTCCGGCGCAGATCATCAGAGCCAGGGCAGCCCACTCGCTCCAAGCCGTTGCAATAAGCGAACAGGTAACTAAGGAGACGCAGAGCGATAAGACGAGGAGTGTGCCGTTTTTCATACGCGAAACAGTGACCGGATCATGATGCGTTTCGGAACTGAAAGCCATACCGATAGCGCGGTGAGTAGACGGATGTCACCCGATAGGAATGAAATAAGGGCGTCAGGCCGAGTGTGGGATAGAAGGCGATCCATCAGCTCTCTTCCTTTCTCGGGCGCGTTACGCAGGGCATACAGAAAGAGTGTATCCGCGCCGGTCAGCCAGAGTGGGTACGGTCGGGTAGGAAGAGAATCGCCGTTAAGAATGCAGTTGGCGACCTGTCGAGCGTGCTCCTGTGTTCGAGCAAATGCATATCCTGTCGCAGGACGAACAAGGCCTGCAGCGGTTCCCACTGACCACGTTCCCGTATCGGATTTGTTCTGCAACCCCATCGGTATAGCACCGTATTCGCTGGCACCGGATTGCACATCTCCGGCGTTCTGCTTATGCAGCCAGCTGAGACACCGCTCAAGGTGGTACTCTCTCGGGAGTGAAGATGGACTGAATGTGGTGTGCTCAACTAGCGCCGTGTGTTGCGAGGTGGGAAGAATGTAGAGAAAGCTGACAGGGGCTTCCGGAGTGCTTGGACCAAGGTCCATCAACGTTGCAGCGCTCGGATCGAAGACGCCGCGCTCCGTGGTCACCCAGACGCCGGCAAACGATTGCCAGAGTATCGTGTGCGCAGCCTGTGGGTTGAAGGCGGCGTCAATAACAACATCAAAGGTGCGGGTATGGCCGTCAGCCGATATGGAGTTCGGGCCTACCTCGACCGTTTGACATCCCCAGACACACTCGATCCCTTGTGACTCAAGGGCCTGTAGCGTGGCAGAAAAAAAATCATCGCCGCGAATCATTGTGTATGGTGCATGTGACACATCGAGTCGACGTTCAAATGTCCCGCCCCGGAATACCACCGAAGGCCACGAGACCGTCGGTACGGAAAACGAGACTGATCTGTTTGTGTGGAAGAAGCAGAACGTGCGAGCCGGATGCGGTAGCCTCGGTCGCGTGTCAAAGAGGGTTACTCGCAGCGTTGAATCGAGCGCGAGAAGCTCTCGTGCTACGCATAGGCCTGAGAGTCCTGCCCCACGAATGCCTACGGTTCGTATCTTCATAGTTTGCAGGCAGACACCGGGCGAATAAGCTTTTGTTGACCGAAAAGACCGATCGAGCACGCGAGCAGCACCTTTCGAGTAAGTGGGACAACCGCGCGTTCGCGTCCGAGCCGACCGTTTTGAATGACGCGCTCCCCGATGGCGGCATAACATCGAGCAGCTACCTGTATTGCGAATTGATTCTCTGGGGCTAAGTATGTAAGCCCAGAGAGTCCGCGAGCATACGTCTCGTCCGCGAGGAGAAGTAAGCGCCTGACGGCTTTCACCACGATATCTTCTGACTCGCTCGGTCCCTTTAGGAGCTGGTTCATATCGTAGGTGCCGAGCCACGCTCTCGGAATGTAGATCCGGCGTCGGGATAGGTCCTCAAGAATGTCCCGCGCGATATTTGTATACTGCATAGCTATGCCAAGCTCTGCCGCATACACCCAGCCTTCGGCGCGATACCCCCCAAGGATCGGATACATGACAAGGCCTACATTTCCGGCGACACCGAACGCATAGCGTCTCAGTTCGTCTTCGCTGCGGATAACGAGAGAGTCAGTATCGTCTTTGCAGGCATACACAAGGGCGGATAAGGGCTCCACAATGGTAGGATACCGTCTAAGAAGTGGCGCTAGCGGTCGAACCAGTGTGTGGTGAAGATCTCCTACTTGCACCGCTCGAGCTATCTCCTCAAGTTGTGCGTCTCGATCCGGCTGAGATACTGCACTATCAGCGATGTCGTCGACGGCGCGGCAGAAATTGTACGCGAGGGCGGCATCGTATCGTGCCTGCTTTTGAAGCCAGAGAGTTGCAAAATAAAACGTTTTTCCAGCCCGGGAGATGAGCTGCATCTCTCCGCTCATGCCGCCGACCTCGTGGTGGCGCCGGCGCTGCATGGATATGATGGGCAAGCTGATGGGAAATCGCGTGTTACCATACGCTCGATAACTTTTGCTGATGTAACCACCCCAGGTAATCCACCACCGGGATGCACCCCGGCGCCGCAGAGGTAGAGGTTTGGAATTTTATCCATGCGATTGTGAAATCGGAACCATGCTGATTGAGTCAAAAGTGGAGCAATCGAGAATCCTGCGCCGAGTGGGCTCATCAGCGTGTCGCGAAAGTAGCGGGGATCGACGGACTCGGCAAAAATGAGATCTGATCCGAGTCCCGGTAGTACCCTGTCGGAGAGAATATCGATGACTGTTTCTTTGAAACGATTGAGCTCGGAGCTCCAGTCGGCAAAGTTACCAAGATGAGGAACGGGCGCTAACACATACATGAGTTCCCCATCAGCCACGCTCATACTTGGATCTGTGGCTGCCGGTCGATGTAGATAGAGACTCGGATCGTGCGGAAGCTTTGAACCCCGGAAGATGTCACGCAGGAGCCCTTCCCATCTTTCGGAGAGAACGATCGTGTGATGCGCTACGTCGGGATAGCTTCGTTGTGTCTTAAAGTACAGGACGAAGAGCCCCATCGATGAGCTAACGCTGCGTGCTCGAGCGCGCTCAATCCACGACAGCCGCTTTGGTCCAAGGGTCGAGTATAGAGTCCGAGGATCTGCACCCCAGATCGCGAGATCGCAGGACAGTGCCACGCGTTGCCCGTTATGGATCGCTTCAACTGAGTGCACACGTCCTGAGGAGTCGGTCGAAAGGTGGGCGACTTTATGATTGAAATGAAAGCGGATGCCATGTCGCTCTCCCAGTTTGACGAGCTGACCGATTAAGTTCGAGGTGCCTCCCTGCGCGAACCAGATTCCTCCTTTGCGCTCCATTGCGTGAATAAGCCCATAAATGGCGGTGGTACTGAGCGGATTACCACCGATAAGGAGTGGCGGTAGAGAGAACGCCTGCCGGACGCGTCGGTCTGAGAAGTAGCGAGCGGTGTGTTGCCACAAGGTGGAAAATCCACCGAGGGTGAAGAGTTTCGGCATGATGGCGCACATCGAAGTGATGCTTGAGAAATCAGCGTCACCTAGCTCCTCGTAGCCAACGCGATAGAGGGCATTACTTCGTTCAAGAAACCGTTGGTAATTAGCCGCATCGTGGGGAGAAAATTTTGCTATCTCCCTCTCTTGGCGTTCAACTGACGGCACCAGATCGAGCTTGGTGCCATCCGCATAGAGCAAGCGGTACCACGGATCGCACGGTAGAAATTCGATTGAGTCGCTTCGCTGTTCGCCTAGGCTCTCAAAGAGTTCATCGAAGAGCCACGGTGCCGTGATTACAGTAGGTCCAGCGTCGAATGAGTGGCCGTGAAAAGAGAACGTGCGCGCACGGCCTCCAGCATCTGGACACGCTTCAAGGACGTCAACATCGTGCCCGAGTGCCCGCATTCGTAGCGCACTTGCAAGGCTTCCGGCTCCGCTTCCTATCACCACGACTTTCATGTCGAGGAGCTTACCAAGAAGAAAAGCATAACGATATTACAAAAGGCTCATCGTGGTTTGGAGTGGTACATTTGTTGGCCCCGAGGCGTCCCCGCGTACGTCCGGTACACGTAGAAGGCTATTCAAAAAGCAGGCTAGCCACGATAATTTGCGCTCCCACCGACTCCAAAACGCGAACATCCGAGCAAAAGAAGCTGGACACAGGGCAAAAAAAAGCAGCGCCCGAGGGCGCTGCTTGCGATCAATCTAAGACACTATCGCTTTACGCGTTAGTCTCAGACTTACGAACCGCTACTACGAAGATGAACACACCGAAGACTGCCTTAGCGACAATATCTGCGATTGTGTATCCGATCTGCACGTAGGTTGTTACCTCTGCGCTTCCCACGTTTGCACCAGGGAAGAAGTAGAGAGCATACACGACTGGGTAGAAGCACCACGACAACACCGTAAGGTTACGTGCTGTAATGATGAGATCTCGTACCGACTCTGGTTGGGCGTTGATCGCCTTCGAGAGACCGGAGAAGAGGCTCATTACGATGTACAGGAATGGGATCATGGAGAGGAACCACCACTTAAACTTCGTCCCAACATCGCTCGCAATCTCACCTGGGTAGCCGAGAAGGATCATCAGAGCGGCAGCTCCAGCAAGCTTCTGCGCCTTCGAAATAGTCTCCTCACGAGAGAGTCTCATAACGAGGATGAGCTCGATTAGGAGCAGAGGTACGGTGAGGAGCCAGTCTACATACCGGTACGCATCGTTAAACTTGTGCGCTGTAGCCTCGAGTCCTGTCTTGGTAACTGCATACGCTCCCTGCCAGGAATCGAATATTCTCCAATAGTGGTAAAACGCGATAAGAGTAACGATTCCGCTGATAGTTACCGCGGTCTTGTACTGGGGAGCGACCTGACTGCGACCCAAGAACAAAAAGATGGTGGCTGCTCCCATCACAGCGATTGCGAATGAGAAGGCATTTGAAACGAGTTCAAACTGCCCGACATTTAACATTTCCATGTAGTCTTCCTCATGAAGAGTTTTTACGATGGAAGTGTCGGGACATTTTAGGATCACAGACTAGGCTGGATCACCGACACCCTCCTATCGCGGGTTGTAAATCCGATCGACCAATGTGCCAACAACATAAATAGGTTGAAGGGAAGTTGGTTGACCAAATCCCACGTAAACACGAGCGGTGATGTAAGTGTCCAACAATGGGCAATTAGCAACCGTATCAGATTGTTACGTTGATTTCTGATAGGCCCAGGTCGTCCGTTCGCGCAATCGACTTTGTAGAACCGCGTGCTAAAAAAAGCCAAAAATGAGGGGTGTTATTATATAAACGTGTTCTGTATCGACCATGTTTGTATCGGGGCTCATCCCGCTGGATTACACGATCGGAATCGGCTTGTTCTGATTGTCGACGGCGACCATAACGACTTCAGCTGAGGTTACCTGAATCGTGTGAACTTGATCGATGCCTCGAGTAGCTTCGACTTCAACCTTGATTGTAATCGATGTTCGTCCAAGTTTGACTGTTTCGCAATAGAAGCTCACAGCATCTCCTACGAACACCGGTGCAATGAACTCAACTTGGTGCATTACTTTGGTAACGTACTTTTTCGGCGCAACCGAACGGGCGTGCTGACCCGCCGCTAAGTCGATAAGGCTCAAGATATGTCCGCCAAAGATGCTCCCAAGCGCGTTCGTATCGCGCGGCATCATAATAGTTCTAATGGCTGGATTGCGGTGTTGGTCTGACATAGTGGGTCTTTGAATTGCTAAGCACCGTACACTATCCTACCCACTGCAAAACGGGAATGGCATTTTCTGGCAGGTTCAGCTTCGGCAGTTTTATGGAGTGCGTTGATTCGCTACACTGCGCAGACTATGACATCATCGCCCATCGACGCCACGTATTGGATTTCGCACCTCAACCTTACTCGCCACCCAGAGGGGGGATATTACCGGGAAGTATATCGTTCCGCGGAGGAGGTATCCTCGGAGGGGCTGCCTCAAAGGTTTGCGGGCCCTCGGAGCTTCTCGACCAGCATTTACTACCTCCTTGAGTCGGGTGACTTCTCAGGCTTTCACAGGATCAAGTCTGACGAGATTTGGCACTTTTATGGTGGAGATCCGCTTGAGCTGCACATCGTCTCCGGTTCCGAATATCAGATGGTGGTCATTGGGCGCGATCTCCATGCTGGTCATCACCTTCAGTTCGTGGTGCCCCATGGAGCTTGGTTCGCATCTCGGCCAGCACCGGGCAGTAGCTTCTCCCTGCTTGGCTGCACGGTAAGCCCTGGATTTGATTTCGCAGATTTTCAGATGGGCTCGGTTGATGATGTGTGCGCCCTCCGTCCAGATCTCGCTATGTCGTTGGGGTCGCTCTGCCGCAGTTAGTCCGGCAGAGCCTCCGTTTTTCTCGATCAGACGAGCAGGGTGGTGAGGGAGGTCATTCTTTCTTCCCCCGTTCGCCATTAGTGTGTCCACTCAAAGCCGCGCAATTCACTGCGACGCGATACGATCAGGGGAGATAATCTATGGAGCAGGCGAGACAGGAATCAATTGGCCGCGAGGACGTAGCCTCCACACAGCCCGGGGAAGAGGCCGCGCTCTCCGCCGGACAATACCTCGACAAAGCGCTGAATCTGATCGGTAAGAAGATGCGAACTGCGGCGAGTCTAGTCCGGGAGCGGGTGCCTCGTGAGGGCGCTTCTCGCAATGCACTTGAGTCAGTGTCCGATGCTCTCGATTCTACCGGCAAGTACATGATGCGGGAGCATGTTTCAGAGGACGTGGGGGGTATCGTAAGGCGTTACCCTTTGCGCTCGCTCGGGGTGTGCTTTGTAGCTGGTTTCGTTGTCGGGAGCGCCGCGCGCATCGTGAGGCGACAACGGTATGTTTAATTCAATGCGCGAGGAGTTCGAATCAACGGTTGCTCCGATAATGCGGGACATCGTTGAGGATGCACGAAAATTAATGCGTCAGGAAGCCGACCTGGTTCGTGTTGAGATCAAGGAGGAGTCTCGTAAGGTGCAAGCGGCCTTCGCCTGTACGTTGATGGGGAGTGCCTTGCTGTTCGTGGCTGTGCTCCTTAGCTCGTTTATGCTGGTCTATGCGATTGCAGCGCGCTGGGTGGAGACCCCGTTGTGGCTTGCTTTTGGCATCGTGGCGGTTTGCTTGGCTGTTGTTGGCGCAGGATTGTCGTTGCTTGGACTTCGGCGCTGGCGCGCTGTAAGTGAGAGTTCCGGGCGATCGTTTAACGCGTTACGGGAGGGCCTCACGTGGATGCATCGCAGCGTATGACGACGGAAAGCATTGAAAACTTACGGGAGGGGATCGTCCACACCAAGGAGTCGATCGTGCAGAATATCGATCGCCTTCAAGAGGCCGTTCGGGTGGAGGCTTCGTCGCTTGCTAATCCGTTTCAGATACGCGATAGAGTCCAGCGGCATCCGCTACTTGCCTGCGGAGTCGCCCTCGGATTGGGGGTGCTCGTCGCCCAGGCGCGTACGCAGCGGATACCCACACGGCTGGTGGTGGGAGTGGGGCGGGGGGCGAAGGTGTTTACCCGGGACCTCCTGCTGTCGAGGGGACTGCAGGCCCTCCAGGGAGTCTTGGGTAGCCAGCGGCATTGAACACTCGCTCTTTTTGCAATTACTTCATATACTTTCTGCGGTTTGGGGATATAGGAGCCCGTGACCGGTTCGCATCGGCGAATAGAGTGGCTAACCCCCTGAAAGTATAAGCTATGTTTGTTTACCTCGCCAAAAAGATCTTCGGAACTCGAAACGACCGAATTCTAAAAATGCTCAAGCCCGTCGTCTTGAAGATAAACGACCTTGAGCGTCGCTATGCGCCCATGAGCGATGAGGAGTTGCGAGCGCAAACCGCGCTCTTTAAGGAACGCCTCGCAAACGGAGAGACACTCGATAGCCTTCTCCCCGAGGCATTCGCTGTTGTTCGTGAAGCATCGAAGCGAGTGGTAGGGATGCGTCACTTCGATGTGCAGCTCATCGGAGGAGCGATCCTTCATCACAAGATGATCGCGGAGATGAGAACAGGAGAAGGTAAGACCCTTGTGGCTACGCTTCCCTCGTATCTAAACGCCCTGACGGGTCGCGGCGTTCATGTGGTTACGGTGAATGATTACCTCGCGCGCCGTGATGCGGAATGGATGGGGCGAATCCACTCCTTCTTGGGCCTAACGGTCGGCTGCGTCTATCACGGGATGAGTGAAGAAGAGAAGAAAGCCGCATACCGAGCGGATATCACCTACGGTCAGAATAACGAGTTTGGATTTGATTATCTCCGCGACAATATGAAGTTCTCTGCGGGCGAGATGGTTCAGCGTGGCCACTACTTCGCAATCGTGGATGAGGTTGACTCGATCCTTATTGATGAGGCGAGGACTCCCCTTATTATTTCCGGTCCTGCAGAGGATTCGACGGAGATGTATCACC
Organism: Bdellovibrionota bacterium; assembly: GCA_044347025.1. Taxonomy (GTDB): domain Bacteria; phylum Bdellovibrionota_C; class UBA2361; order UBA2361; family OMII01; genus OMII01. The sequence continues at coordinate 7,447 of JBIIYC010000034.1, read as the reverse complement.
AAGCTAATCAGCTTGTTCCGCGACTTCAAAAAGGGGTCGATTTCGATATCGATTTGAAGAGTAAGCAGCCATCACTTACCGATGTTGGTATTCGAAAGACGGAGCAGCTCTTGGGTGTCGAGAACCTCTACGACCCTTCGAATATTGAAACACTTCATCACGTCACGCAGGCGCTTCGTGCGCACACATCATTTGAGCGCGACGTAGATTATGTTGTGCAGAATGGCCAAGTTGTGATCGTAGATGAATTTACGGGCCGTTTAATGCCAGGGCGTCGATGGTCGAATGGATTGCACCAAGCCATCGAGGCTAAAGAGGGTGTGCAGGTTCAGCGAGAGAATCAAACCCTCGCGTCGATCACGTTCCAAAATTACTTCCGTATGTACGAGAAGCTTGGCGGTATGACCGGTACGGCGGACACTGAGGCGGGTGAGTTCAAGGAGATATATGGCCTTGAAGTGGCGCTCGTTCCAACGAATCGCTCGATGATTCGTCGTGACCAAGTTGACGTTGTGTATCGAACTCGTCGAGAGAAATACGCGGCAGTGATTCAGGATATTGAAGAGATCCACGCCAAGGGTCAGCCGATCCTGGTCGGAACTATCAGTATTGATCAAAGTGAGGCGTTGGCACGGCTCCTTACTGAGAAGGAAATTCCGCACAACGTGTTGAACGCGAAGCATCATCAACGCGAAGCCGAGATCATTGCGCAGGCTGGGCGTTTTGGTGCGGTGACGATCTCTACCAACATGGCCGGCCGAGGAACGGACATTCTGCTCGGTGGAAACCCGGAGTTTATGGCGGCTGCGGAGGCGGGGACCCGTGATCCGAACGATCCTACGTTCCAGGCGGCGCTTGAGCGGTTCCGGCAGCAGTGTGCTGAGGAGCACGCCAAAGTTGTTGAGGCTGGTGGTCTCGTTGTAATGGGCACTGAGCGGCATGAATCTCGCCGTATCGATAACCAGCTTCGTGGTCGAGCGGGCCGCCAGGGAGATCCGGGAGAGTCTCGTTTCTATGTGTCGTTGGAAGATGACCTTATGGTTCGCTTTCAGGGCGAGCGTCTCCAGCAGCTCATGCTCCGTATGGGGTGGGAGGAGGGTATGGCCCTCGATCATTCCCTTATGAGCCGCACCATTGAAGGTGCGCAGAAGCGCGTTGAGGCTATGCACTTCGACAGTCGTAAGCATGTAACTGAGTACGACGACGTCATGAACAAGCAGCGGCAGGTCGTTTACAACTTGCGCAATCGAGTGTTGAGAAACGAGGCGATACGAGATGAGGTCTTAGAGATGATCGATGACCTACTCGAAAATGCCGTCTCCACACATTGCGATGAGAAGACAAAGCCGATCGACTGGCCACTCGAGAAGTTGGTTGAGCGGTATGAGTTTTTGTTTGGTCGTCGCTTCGAATTCCCGAGCGATCTGCAGCTCGATCACCAGTCCGTATTTGACGCATTGCGTTCTGCCGCTCGTCGGATGTACGAGGAGCACGCGGAGCATCAGAGCCAGAAGCTGCAGGGGCTTCGCGATATCGGAGTTTCGCCGCAGCTTAACCGCGGAACAACGGTCGGCGATGGTCCGATCGGGTTTGAAGTTATTGAGCAGGATACGATCCTTGAAGGGGTTGATTACTATTGGAGACACCACCTTCAGGAGATGGATCACCTTCGTGAGGGCATTGGTCTGCGGGGGTACGCTCAGAAGAACCCGCTCTACGAGTATCAACGGGAGGGATTTGTTCTCTTCCAGCAGATGCTTGAGGAGTTGATGGAGAGTATTGTTCGACGTCTGTGCTATCACGATGTGCCACCAGTTGAAGAGGTGATCAAGCACATAGAAGAGGAGCGTCGAAAGCACGAGGAGCGTCAACAGCAGATGCAGCTGGTGCACGGTGACTCGGTTGAGGGCGCCGACGAGGAAGACTCCGATGCCTCGACGGGGCTTGATAGTGAGAAGTCGCGGCTTGAGGCACAGCGTAAGGCTCGGCGCAAAGCGAACAAGAGATGACATCTCGGCCATTTTCACTGTACGTGCATGTGCCGTTCTGCGCACAGAAGTGTCCGTATTGCGATTTTAATACGTACGCGACTGCGTCTATTCCCGAGGCGCGCTATGTTACTGCGCTGTGTGGCGAGCTTGATCGGTTCTCGGTGGATCCTCGTTTCGTCGGTCGCTCTATTCAGAGTGTGTTCTTTGGTGGCGGTACTCCCTCGCTTCTATCCCCGACGGCGATCGGAGATATCCTGGCGTGCGCCGATCGTCACTTTCCGATCGGCTTGGCCGCGGAGGTGACCCTTGAAGCCAACCCTAGCGATTGTCCCCCTGAACGTTTGCGCGGATTTGCTGCAGCTGGCGTGAATCGAGTGAGCTTTGGCGTTCAAAGCTTTTCCAATGAGCGCCTGACGCTCTTGGGAAGGGATCATTCCGCCGATGATGCAAGTCGAGCGGTGCGCGCAGCTGCAGAGGCAGGGATTGCGAATGTTAGTGTCGATATCATCTTCGGAGTGCCTGGCCAGACGTTGCACGATCTGGAGCGCGACCTCGTTCAGGCTGTGGATCTCCCCATTAACCACCTCTCGACCTACTCGCTGACGATTGAGCCCGGGACTCCGTTTTTTCAGCGGCAGGAGCGGGGGCTTCTAACGATGCCCAAGGATGGCGTGGTGGCCGAGATGTTGGACTTTATTCCGGCGTTTTTGACGCCGAAGGGGCTGGTTCGGTACGAGATAAGCAACTACGCAAAGCCGGGGTGCGAAAGTGTCCATAATTCGGCGTACTGGATCGGCGATGATTACCTGGGGATCGGGGCGGGTGCGCACAGCTATGTGGCGACTCGTCGGGGTGACCGGGTAGAAACGGGGGAGCGTTGGAGCACACTGGCTCTTCCCGAAAGCTACATGGCGGCTGTTGAGAAGGGATCGGCTGTCTCGTGGCGGGAGCACGTTGATTCTACCGCCCTGCAGTTTGAGTTCTTGTATGTCGGGTTACGTCTCGTTCAAGGGGTGTCGGTCGCGGAGTTTGAGAGGCGTTTCGGAGTTTCCTTTGTCAGTCTCTACGGCGACACAATTACGCAGCTCTCGGGCGATGGTTTTCTTCTTCTTGAGGGTGATACCCTTCGGTTAACTGCGCGGGGTATCGCCGTTGCCGACTCGGTTTTCGAGCAGTTCGTTCGATAGGCGTAACGGGTGTTTTTCGCTCAAAAATGTCACCGCACGATGCTCAAGCCAGGTGCGAGACAGGTTCAGTGATGAAATAAATCCTACGTGGCCGCCGTGAGCTGGTGTCTCAAGGAATAGGAGATCCATCTCCTCCGCGAGAGTCAATGGAAAGCAGCTGGGCGACAGAAACGGATCGTCGAGTGCGCTCACGAGCAATGTCGGGATTGCGATCCGTGGTATGAAGAGACGAGAGCTACTCGTCTCCCAGTACTCGTCAACCGAGCTAAAGCCATGCATGGGGGCCGTAAAGCGGCTGTCAAACTCTCGGAACGTCGTGATCGAATCGAGCCCTGACAGGTCGAAGAGCCCGGGAAACCTCAAAGCCTTTTCGCGCATGCGGGCACGGAGCGGTCGTAAAAGATACTGCATGTAGATTGCGTTGCTTGGCTGCGCGAGTTTCTCCGCGGAGCTTCGTAGGTCACACGGCACTGAAACGGCGATAGCTGCCCGAATGCGAGTAGGGATGGTCGATGATTCTTCACCGAGGTATTTGAGCGTAATATTACCTCCAACGCTGATACCGATAAGTGAAAGCGTTCCAGTAACGGCCTTGAGTGCATGGCACACCACCGCACGGAGATCCTCGCTCTGGCCACTGTGGTACCACGTGCTTAGTCGGTTTCGGTTGATGCCACATCCGCGCATGTTCCAGGTTAGAACGCCGTATCCGGCATCGAGGAGAGCTCGTGTGAGGCCGACGAGATATGAACTCGTGTTTGATCCCTCAAGCCCGTGGCTCAAAACTACCAGCTCGGAGCGCTCAGGCGAGTGCCACTCAAGTTCAAGAAAGTCGCCGTCCGGGAGTTCCAGGGTCTCGGCCCGTCCGACGGGGCGTTTCGGGCGGCGAAAAAGAGAAGGCGTTATGGTTTGAAGCCAGGCAGGCCGAAGAAAAGCCGGTGGTTCAAATGAAGATGGTATGGTTGGCACTCCGGTAGTGTAGCAGGGGTTGGGCGGCGAGCCAAAGTCGCTACTTTCGGCATCTCACTCTGGTCCGAAATGGGGGTAGCGTTGGCCGGAATCACGGGGTACAGCTATCAGTAACGTGTCGGATTCTCGCGGTTTTGCCCCAGGAATGCGGGTCAACCCCCGCCAGCTCGCGGCATTGAGTTTTTGAATTGGACTGACCTGTGAATACAACCGGTATCTTGAATTTCGTATTGTGGCTCGTGGTAGTGCAGCTTCTGGCCTTCGCAGTGCTGCCGTATATAGCCTGGATGAGCCCGAAGGCGCCTGACCGGGGCTACGGTTGGTCGAAGGCCCTCGGTGTGTTCGCGTTTGCCGGAGTGTCATGGCTCGCAGCTTTGTTCGGGGTGACCACGGATAACAACTATCTCGTCACCGCCATCTTTATTGGCTTTCTGTGTGTAGGCTATCGCGGATATCGGTCGCGTTGGTTCTCGCTTGGGGACCTTCGTACGCTTCTCTCTCAGCATGGGCGAAACGTTGAATCGATATTTTTGGGGCTCACGCTCTTCTACGGAGTTATCCGGTTCTTAAATCCAGAGATCTTCTGGGGGGAGAAGCCGATGGACTCAACGTTCCTCAACTTCTTCGTGCGCAACCAGAGCCTTCCGCCGCAAGATCCGTGGGCCGCTGGAAGTTCGATGAGCTACTATTATCTCGGCATCTATATGGTTGCCACGATCCTGAAGGTATCCGGAATCCCTGCTGCATTCGGGTACAACTTTGCGATGGCAACATTGGCTGGATGGATCGGGTGTGCGTTGTATTCCCTTGTCGTTCTACTCACTCGCAATGGTCGGTTCGCTACGTTTGCAGCGTGGATCCTTCTGTTAGCTTGTAATCCCGAGGTGCTACGTCTATCGGTGTTGAATGTGATTGAAGGAAAGCCCTTTAATTTCGACACAACCTTCTGGCCCTCGACTCGCGTTTTTACATCGCCTTCGTTTCTGGAGTACACATCGTGGTCCCTTCTCTTTGCAGATCTTCATGCGCACGTCGTAGCGATTCCGTTTACGGTTACAGCGTTAGGCTTAGCAACGCTTCTCTTCCTTGATGGTTCAACGAGATACTCTGCGCGTGGTGTTGCGCTTCGAATAACCTTGGGCACCGTGGTTGGCGCCCTCTTCGGGATTAACACGTGGGATTTCATCTCCTTTGGTGGTGTTGTCGGAGTTGTAATCGTCCTCGCTCGTGTACCGCTCTTTTGGCAGCCGCCGGCGAAGGCTGATGGGACCCCGATCCTGGGAGAGGTAATTCTGGTTACTCTATTCTCTCGAGCGGTCGCACTCGTCTGGGATCTGCTCCTCTTCGGATCTAGTGCAGCTCTGTGTGTTTGGCTCTATCGGCAGGGAGTAAGTTTCCGGCCCGCAGGTGGATGGGGGTGGGTTTCCAATCATGAGTTCAACTCCTTTCTCAAGTTGCTGCGAATTATGGGCTACTGGGTTGTTGGGATGTTGGCGGTGGTTGGTGTGCTCACCTGGGACCGTATTAAAACTCGGGCATTTCTCTCCGTTCCGCACCTTCTTATTGGGGGGCTTCTCCTCGCGCTCACATTCCTTCCAGGAATCTTAAGCGTGGGGCAGGGACGTGAATTTCAGCCGTGGGAGACGTTCGGCTATGTGTCTCTGCTGATCTGTCTGACGTATGTAGCCTTGTGGGGAACGAGCGATTCGAATGAGGTCAAGGCACTCAGTATCTTCATCGCCGGCGCCGGAGCCTTGATCGTTATACTAGAGATATTTTTCCTCTTGGACCGTATGAATACTCTCTTTAAGGGGTATATGGCTGTGTGGATGCTCTCAGGTCTCGGTACCGTTGTTGGTGGATACTTCGCGTATCAAGCTCTGAAAATGCGAGGATCGAAGATAGCGCAAATGACCGCCAGGTATGTAGCCTATGCGCTTGTTGCACTCCTGGTGATCGGCACGTCAGTAAACGTCTTTGCGATTGTACGGTTGAAGCGAGTCCCGGTGCGTCACTTTACCTTTGACGGAATCGCATACCTGCAAGACATGAACAGGGATGATGCAGCGTTGATCGAGTGGCTAAACAAAAACATCGTGGGAACACCGACGATTCTTGAGGCACACGGAGATGCCTACCGTGAATACACTCGCATCTCGATGCATACCGGCCTGCCAACAGTTCTTGGGTGGGAGCATCACGCTAAGCAGCGTGGGCTCAGCGAACCAGGGGCTCTTGAGCGCCGCAAAGCAATTCAAACGATCTACGTGAGTGATGACATCGAGCAGGTCAAAAAGCTTCTTCTGGATCATCACGTTGATTTCATCGTTGTCGGTGGGGTGGAGCGATCTACCTATCGAAGACTCAACGAGGCGAAGTTCGAACAACATCCTGAGCTGTTCACCAAAGTCATCTCCTTTGGTAATAGCAGCTTATACGTGACCTATTTTTCAAAATATAACCAAATCTACGGAAGTGGAATGCGCAAATGAGTTTATTAATCTTGGTTCTTGTCGTTGCGATCGTTGGATGTTTTCTGGCGGTGCCTCTATTTGAGTTCGTTGTCGCGAGCTTGCTCCTCACTCCACTCCTCAGGTTTCTGATCGGGATCGGTTTGACGGCGGCGGATCGCCAAATCATAGGCGGCGGGGCAGAGCAACTTTTATACCTCTTCTGTTTCGGCGTTGTGGCTGCCGGAACGTATACGGCGTTTGGCGCACGAAGGACGAAGTTAGTACTGTCGGATACGTACCCTCTGGTTGCCTTCTCGGCGATCTACCTCCTGGCCTATGGACTCTGCAGCCAGTGGTTCGATTTTTACGACCTCGGCGAGCGACTTCGTGATTACTCCCTGATCGCTTCCGCCATCGATTCTCCTGTTATCGCGAAGGAGCCGTGGATGGAGGGCGCGACGCTCAACTACTACGTATTTTGGTATCGCTTTGCTGCAATGTTGAGCTCGGTGTTAAGCCTTGGAGCGTGGGACACCTACCACACGATTATCTCCTTCTCCATGGCGCTCTATGGAGCGGTCTTATTTCAGATTATTAGAGTTGTATTCGGTGGTGGCGTACTTCTTTCAGGATTGGGGTCGGTTCTCATCCCGTTCGGCCCAAACGTAGCCGGTATGTTAATCCTCAAGCGAGGCCAAGGTGGTAGTTTTGAGCGTGATGAGGGATGGTGGGGGCCGTCACGCGTTATCCAGGGTGCTATCGATGAGTTTCCAGCGTGGTCATTCGTTTTGGGTGACGCGCACCCACACTACCTAAATCTGGCAACGTTTCCATTCTTGCTGTTGGT
>JBIIYC010000160.1:0-6181 GCA_044347025.1 Bdellovibrionota bacterium | reverse complement strand
GATCTCGCTGGCACGCAAGGGCGTTCCGGATCTGATCGATGTTACGATCGTTCGGGACAACATATCGGTACACAGTGTTAAGGCGCGCTATTTAGGTGATGGCTTCGGGTACGTGCGCATCTCGCAGTTTATGGAGCAGACCGCGGATGATCTTAAGGCCGCTCTCGCGCGACTGACCAAGGATAGCTCTCTTCCGGAGCTGCGCGGTCTTATTCTCGATTTGCGTAACAATCCCGGAGGTCTTCTCGCACAAGCCGTGCGTGTCAGCGATATGTTCCTGAAGGAGGGGGTGATCGTATACACCGATGGCCGTGTTGAGTCCCAGAAACAGAAGTTCTTCGCGCACGCGCGTGGAACTGAGCCAGAGTACCCGATCGTTGTGCTTGTTAACGGTGGTTCGGCGTCGGCGTCGGAGATCGTTGCCGGCGCATTGAAGGATCACGGGCGAGCGCTCATCCTTGGCACGCAGACCTTTGGAAAGGGGTCGGTGCAGACGATAACACCACTTGAGAACGGTGGTGCTCTCACGCTTACAACAGCTCTCTACTACACAAAGAGTGGTAATTCGATTCAGGCTCGCGGTGTGAAGCCGGATATTGAGGTCGACGCCGCGGCTGCTTCCGACTCTGTTGATGTGCCAGCTACTAAGCGCTCACCTCTTTCGGAGATTCGGGAGGAGGACCTTCCGGGGGCTATCTCTAATCCGGATGCGGCTGGCTCAAGCTCCGAGGGTGGGGCGCTCAAGAAGATAAACAAAACTCCGACCATTCGGCCCGATCTCTCCAGTATCAACCCGGAGACCGAGGACCTGACCGCGTGGGGCCAGAAAGATATTCAGTTCCAGCGGGCATACGACCTGTTGAAAACATTCAGTGTTTTCAAGGCTCCGCAGCCCCCAACCACTTGAACCAAAACGGCTTCTAGACTATACTCGCGCGGCTATTTAGGCGCGTAGCTCAGTTGGTTAGAGCGCTTGCTTGACAGGCAAGAGGTCCACAGTTCGACTCTGTGCGCGCCTATTCGTACATATATTCAGCACTATAGCCCGGCGCCAGTACATGGCGAGGGTGCGGGTTATTCCGATCGTTCGGCTCACGAAATTGTCGCGTGGCCTTGATCAGTATGCGAGGAACGTGTAGTTAAAGGGGTCTTATGCCAAAGATTAAAACCAACAGGACTGCGCGCAAGAAGTTCTCTATCAACAAGAAGGGAACTATCAAGCGAGGAACAGCTAGCCACAGCCACAACACCGGTAAGAAGAGTGCAAAGCGCACTCGCCGTTTGCGCAAGATGGATCTCGTCGATAAGACGAATGTAGCAGCTATCCGTCGTCAGCTCCCATACGCGTAAGTCGGGCTCGAGGTCGTTGGGTAAGGAAGTTTTAGAGGTGTACCTATGAGAGTTAAACGAGGAACAGCAAGCCGTCGCCGTCATAAGAGAAGGCTCAAATTAGCAGAAGGATTCCGCGGACGTCGTAGCGATTGCTTTAAGCTCGCTAAGCGCGCAGTTGAGAAGGCGCTTCAATTTTCGTACCGCGATCGTCGCGCTAAGAAGCGTGATTTCCGTGGTCTCTGGATCCTGCGTATCAACGCTGCAGCTCGCATCAGCGGAATTAGCTACAGCAAGTTGGTAAAGGGTCTCTCAGATGCAAACATTCAGCTTGACCGTAAGGTTCTTGCTGAGATCGCATTCACTGACCCAGCATCGTTTGCAGTGATTGCAGAGAAGGCTAAGGCTGCTCTGTAAGCTAGGACGACGATGAAACGCCCGGGCGCACAACATCCCGGTGTCGATTCAGCCGAAACCGGCGACTACCGTGGAGGATTCCAGGTGGCGCCGGTTTCGTGCGTTTGGCTCCCGAGGTTGGTCGAGATAGATTCGACGTGGAACCCAAAGTCGTGGTCGTTCAAGCTCTTTGAGCGTGAACTGGAGAATCCCGCAGCCCGTTTACGCGGGGTGTTCGCTGGAGAGCTCCTGATTGGGTACCTAATTGCGCATGTGGTACTCGATGAAGCTCACATCGTATCGCTTGGTCTTGACCCAGAGTGGAGGGGGAAGGGCGGCGGTAGCTTCCTGTTAGCGGATTTTCTCCGCATCGCGAGGCTTGAGAATATTGCGGTTATTACCCTTGAGGTTCGCGCCTCTAACGTGGTTGCCCAGCGGCTCTATCAGCGGGCTGGGTTCCAAGCAGTTGGCATTCGAAGACACTACTATTCGAACGATGGGGAGGATGCTATCACCATGCGGTACGAGGTAGTTCCATAGCTCATCGTCTAGTCTGTTAGGAGGTTCCATCGTGTACAAGCAACTGGTTCGCCCTCTCTTTTTTTCGATGCCTCCTGAAACAGCGCACGATCTCATGCGCGCTGCGGGAACCGTTGCGAACATTCCGTTGATCTCATCGGCTCTGCGCTCGTTGTTTGCGGTGCAAGATTCGAGACTACGCGTTGAGCTCGCAGGTCTCTCATTCCCGAATCCCGTCGGGCTCGCCGCTGGACTCGACAAGAATGCAGAGCTTCTCGGGCTCTGGAATGGGCTCGGTTTCGGGCACAGTGAACTTGGCACCGTCACTGCCAAAGCGCAGCCAGGCAATCCCAAGCCGCGCATCTTTCGGCTCTCTGCCGATCGTGCCTTGATTAATCGCATGGGCTTTCCATCTGAGGGAGCTGACCATGTTGAGCAGCGATTGCGCTCCTTGCGGAGAGTCTTTGCGGGAATCGCCCCGATAGGAATAAACATCGGAAAATCAAAGGTTACAGAGATCGACGACGCGATTGATGACTATCAATACTCATTCTCAAGGCTCGCCCCGTTGGTGGACTACGTAACGGTGAATGTCTCTTCGCCGAATACCCCTGGCCTTCGCCAGCTTCAGGAGCGGGAGCGTTTGACCGGGCTGCTCTCAGCTCTGCAGGCAATCAACCACGATCGTAAGCCGATATTCGTGAAGGTAGCGCCGGATCTAACCTTCACTGCTGTGGAGGAGGTCTTGCAATGCTGTTTCGATACTGGAATGGCAGGAATTATCGCGACCAACACCACATTGAGTCGGGATGGATTGACGACGGCGATCGATGAGGCTGGAGGGCTCTCGGGGGAGCCGCTCAAGATGAAGTCGTTAGAGATGGTGCGTTTTATTGGAGCGCGTTTAGATGGTCGCATGGCACTCATTGGAGTCGGTGGTATCTCCAGCTCCTCCGATCTGCTAGCGATGCTCGCCGCGGGTGCTTCAATGGTACAGATATACACCACGCTCATTTATAGTGGGCCGGGGGTAGTGCGTGAAATGCTGAAGGGTGTGATTGGTTTTATGGATCAGCATGGCTGCGCCTCTCTTCGTGAAGCTGCCGAGGCCTATTCGGCGGGGCGCAAAGCTGCGTAGAACACGGGGTTAGGCCTTGGGCCGACCTTGCTAGTTCCTATTTTTTAGGTAGGTGGCGTCTCGAAAAGTGTGGTGATTATAGTTGGTTAGGTCGTCCGTTTGACCTGGATGGGGTGGGTGCGGTAGTATCCACGAGTCGAAGAGGGTTTAAGCAGGTTTACCAGCGGGGATTTTTCGGAGCATAGGCTACCATCAAGATGCTTATAATCGAAGCCCTGTCGGAGATCAGCGCTGCGCGGCAGAGCCTTCGGAAACAAGTCGTCCCAAGGGAGGGGAAGCAACTTGAAAACAAAGAGTCCCAAGACATCCAGCGCCAAGACTTCTAAGTCAAAAGCGGCATCATCCAAGCCAACTGCCAAGTCATCGAACAAGTCATCTGCAGCGAAGCATGCGCGACCAGTAGCCCGTACGAAGGGAACGGTGGAGCTTGCAGCGGTCAAGGCAGCAAAGCCTGCCGCGGCGGTTGCTGTCCTCAAAGCCAAAGGGGTCGTGGTTGAGAAGGGTGCGGTTGCACAGCGTATCGCGGCATCGAAGGTTTCCAAGACACAGGACGTACAATCCAAACCAAGCAAGGCAAAGCTCTCTCTGGTATCTTCAACTGTGGCGTCGAATGGAAACAAAATTCCAGCCACAAAGATTAGTCGCTCTGAGCCAACGCAGCCAGGCAGCAAGGTTATTACCGGCAAGTTTGGGATGGATGCTGCGATGACAAAGCCGATCGTTGCGGTCAAGGCCGGTGTTGATAAGGTCTCGACCACTACAGTAGCAGTGTCGCTGAGTGAAGTGAGCAATTTCAAAGCTGGTGACAAGATCGTGTATCCCGGCCACGGTGTGGGCGAGATCGAGGGAATTCGCACTACAGTGCTTGGTGGTCAAGAGCACCACATTTACAACATAACGATCCTTGATAGCGGCATGAAGGTAATGGTGCCGGTATCACAGGCCAGTGCGGTTGGCCTCCGAAAGATTATCGACAAGAAGGCTATCGACGAGGTTTTCTCGATTCTGAAGGACCGAGATTTCAAGATCGATACGCAGACCTGGAATCGGCGCTTTCGCGAATACTCGCAGAAGATCAAGACCGGCTCTGTGTTTGAGATCGCAGTTGTGCTCCGAGATCTCTCCGTTCTCAGCTCCGATAAGGAGCTCTCGTTCGGTGAGAAGAAGATGCTCGATATGGCGGAGTCGCTCTTGGTGTCTGAGATTGCGATTGCAAAAGCTCGTCCGCACGACAAGGTCGTGGGTGAGCTGCGCGCCCTCTTCGCGTAAGTTCTCTACTGTAAACTCCGATGTCCTCGTACGCAGTGATTATCCCAGCCGCTGGAAGCGGCAGCCGTATGGGTGCGAGTGTGCCCAAGGTTCTGCTGCCGCTCATAGCGGGAGGAGACTCGATTCTTCAGCAAACGGTTCGGTGCTTTGAGCGCGATCCCGCCTGCGGTCAGATCGTGCTCTGTGTTCCTGCAGAGTGGGAACGCCGCTTTTCAGAGGAGGTGCGCGAGTTCGGCAAGGTCATGATTGTCCACGGTGGAAGCACGCGACAAGAGTCAGTATCTCGGGGAGTTGAGGCGCTTGTAGCGCGTATTCGACCAGATGAGCAGTCGATGCCTGTGCTGGTCCATGATGCAGCGCGGGCATGCGTAACGCCACAGGTAGTGGCGCGGGTGCTGGCGGGAATAGCGACTCATGGCGCGGTAACAGCGGCGGTGCAGGTGGTTGATTCGTTATGCCGCGCGGAGAATGGCGTGGTTGCCACGTACGTCGATCGGGCGCATTTGTGGGCGATTCAGACACCACAAGGATTCGTATTGCAGGACCTCCTTGCTGCACACCGACAGGCTACCGAGGGTGGGATCGAAGCGCTCGACGATGCCGCACTCGTTGCCCGATTGAGGCCGGTTCACGTGGTCGAGGGTGATCGATTAAATATTAAGGTAACTCAGCCAGGGGATCTTGCGATCGCCGAGATGATTTCAGAGAAGCGAGAGAAGTAACATGGACATCCGTATTGGACAGGGGATCGATATTCATCCGTTTCAGGAGGGCCGGCGTTGTGTACTTGGGGGTATTGAGATCCCGAGTGCCAAGGGTTTGCTGGGACACTCCGATGCGGACGCCTTAGTGCACGCATTAATCGATGCGATCCTCGGGGCGATGGGACAGCGGGATATCGGAACTCTGTTTCCTGATACCGACCAGAGCTTCAAAGATGCCGATAGTTGTGAGCTCTTGCGGCAGGTATGGACGCTGGCAAGGAATGAGGGCTGGAGCCTCGGTAATGCGGATGTGACGCTCTTGGCGCAAGTTCCCAAGGTGAAGCCCTACGTCGAGCAGATGCAATCAAAGCTGAGCGGCATCCTCGGATGTGAGCCGCAGCGTGTCACTATCAAGGCCACTACCACTGAAAAGCTTGGATTTGTCGGGCGTGAGGAAGGGGTTTTAGCGAGTGCTGTTGTGTTGTTGCGGCGATAGCTGCGTGGCACTCTCTCGTGTTGAGGTGAGCCTTCATTTTACTCGGTGCGGAGCCACCGCTTCAACGATACAATCTGCCCCGTGTAACGACTTTTTCACAGGGCAACCATGCAATACCGTCGACTTGGCTCGGCCGGCCTCAAAGTAAGCGAACTCTCCCTCGGCTCGTGGGTAACTTTCCATACACAACTGGATGATTCCAAGGCTGTCGAATGTATTAAGACAGCGATCGACGCTGGGATTAACTTCTTCGATAACGCTGAGGGGTACGCGGCGGGTGAATCCGAAGCGATCATGGGGCGGGTATTCCGGAAGCTAGGGCTACGGCGT
>JBIIYC010000159.1:0-6201 GCA_044347025.1 Bdellovibrionota bacterium | reverse complement strand
GTGGGTGTAGGTGAGGCTGTGGCACTCGCGGTGGCTGCAGGCGTGGGGGTCTCTGTCGAGGTGACCGAGGGAGAAGATGATGGTGTGCCTGTGGTAGCCGGGGTAGGTGAGTCCTCGGGGGAAGAGAGCGCGGGAGGTGTCGGCGTGCCGGGAAGAGCCTGGAGTGGGCTAGTGACTCCAAAGATTGTCCTAACAGTAGTGCCGTGGCGTCGTTGCACGGAAACTCGGATGAAGTAGACCCCTCGAAGGGGTTCATTCCGAGCCACAACCATGGTGTCTGAAGAGTCGATCTCGACATCCAACGGCGGGGTATGTTCTGACTGCGGACATAGAGACGAGAAAGGCACATTGTCTCGAGGAGCTGAGCCAGTTAGAGAACACGGCGTCGGGAGCACGATGTAAGGCCTCCGGTTGGCAAGGCGCCGATAGTTCCATACTCCTTTGAAATCAGTTTTTAGCACGACTGCTTCTCCGTCCAGCACGTAGAGCGTGCGGCTGAATCGAGCAAGTCTTCGCTGCCAAACGCTCCGCGCCGCTTGTTGAGGCCGGGAGGAGAGCCGTGTAAGCGAGGGGAGTTTTCTGAGGAGTGATTGCCAGATAATCCATTGCTGTCCTCTGGAAGTTTGGCAGCTCTGAATAAGTTGCTGACCAGATGGAAGTGTTCCCACCCAACAGAGTGAGCTTTCGGCTAGCTCAAGAAATTGCGAGATATCTTCGTACGATGAAGCATTGTTATCGAGGGCCTCGACACGTGTGATGACATCACCTCGACGGTGCTGGAATGTTCCGGTCTGTGCGAGGTCCCGCAAAGATATGCGTTGAATTGTCTCTGCGAGCTGAAGTGTTCCTCGGGGGGGCGTATTCGATATGGCCGTATCGTTGAGGTTACTGAGGTGAAGTGGAGATCCAATAACGATCACAAGCCCAGCGCACAGCAGGAAGAGCCCAAGTTTTTTGATCCTTTCTCGCGCCAGGTGCATGTACTGGTTACTCCCTAACCCACTTCTGTATCGGCACTGTGTGCACAAGGGTTGAGGAAAATAGTTGAGGCGGCTATCAGAACAACAAAAATAGGGGGCTCCGCATGACCGAAATCATGCCCAGAATGGTGGTTGCGGAGGTCGAACATGGGCTAGCCCCCAATGTTCAGTCCAGCAACCGCCGTGGTTAGGATTATACCTTGTACCAGAGCGCCAGGGCCCACGGTACGAGGGCCAGGCAGACGTATACGGCTGACAGCACCAAGATGATGGGCCGAATCCATTTGCGACGGTGAGCAGCAAGTGTGACCACAGTGACGCTAAAGAGAGCTACCAGCTTTGCGAGGCACAGCGCAGGAACGATGCCATAGGCGTACATCATCTTTCGGAGTAGTGAATTTCCCTCCATCTCGATGCCGAGAGATCGGAGTCCGGTATACGTCAGTATGGTATCCAGAATCTGACAGAGGAGAAGCGTTGCTCCTAGCAGGAATGCTTTGCGAGACAGCGAGAGCGTTTTTGTAGGGGTGTGAATCCGCATGAGCACGGTGGGGTTGCGTCGCTTAGTGCCGTTAAAGGTGATGTGCTCCGTTTCGCCGGGTACGATGTCGAACTTGATTGGCATACAAAGCTTCCTCGTTTATTAGCGGCTATCCTCAACTTCGCGGCCTAGCATTTTCGCCCCCCCACCCCCGCA
Organism: Bdellovibrionota bacterium; assembly: GCA_044347025.1. Classification (GTDB taxonomy): domain Bacteria; phylum Bdellovibrionota_C; class UBA2361; order UBA2361; family OMII01; genus OMII01. Next base: position 4,524 of record JBIIYC010000159.1, on the reverse strand, counting down.
GATAGGCCGAGCGGCTTACGCGCAGGAGGAGGGTACGCCTTGCACCTTATCAGGAAACAACGGAGGTTCTTGGTAAATCCTTGAGGGTTATGAGCTAGTCCCCGTCGCCGGTCGTTTGTGTATTCGTTGTAGGTGCTTAGCCCTAGAGTCGAGGGCGCTGCCCAACAGACGTGTGATTCGTTGGACTCGTCTCGATCTGGGATGAAGAGCGTCGTCCCCTCTCAAGACTGAGGAGGATGGGATAACCTTTTGACTCCCCATCCGGTGTTTTACTAATGTGGTGACATGCCAGGCGCAGGTGTCCAACGCCCCAATCCTCTCGATCTTCTGGTTGCTCCCCAGTCCCGTGGGATTACCATTAATCCTGTCACTGCTTTACGCGGAAGTGTATGCGCTGCCCGAGAAGCGTTTGAGGCAGGACAGTCGCCAGCATGCGTTTTCGCTGAGCTGTCTCTCGGAGAGATCTTACTCGAATCCGGACGCCTCCCGCCGGGTTGGGAGAGCGATCAGGGGCGAGCCGCCTTTGAGCTTCAACACCGGATCCTCTCTGCCGCTGCCTATCTGCGTTTGGCGGTGATAAGCGGAGAGCGTGGAATCGGTGCGTATCGCGAGCGGGCCCTCGGATGTATCGATCGTCTTCTTGCAGAGAAACAAATTCCGCATATCAAACAGCCGCGGCGGCTCCGTGAGATTGATAAAGCGTACCTGGCGCTGCAGGGCGCACTTTTGGAGAGCGAAGGGGCGATTCTTGCGGTCGCTGGGAGTGGAGGAAACGACCAGGGGTGTGCTGCAGCGGTGCTGGAGCGGGTCGTTTCTCGCCTTTCCCGAGAGGCTCCACTGGGTCGCGCGTTGCAGGGCGCGCCCCTGATGCGGTCGTTGCTGTGGCCACAAACAGAGATTGCGCGGATGTATTCCTACGCACTTGAGACGGTGCGCACATTACCGTACCGAGTTCTGAACGTCGGGGCGCTCTTGCGGAGTAACTTTAATGCAGCGACAGGAAGTTGGTCGCCGGGTGCTGCTCCATTAGTTGTTGCTGCCGCGTTTAGTGAGATTCTATCGCCCAACGACCGTATCGTCGCCGTGGTTGCGAAGGTTCCGCATGAGCACCACAACGGGCTCCAAGGGGACATCGATCTTATCCTCTCTATTCAACGCGGGTCTCGATCGGGTCTTGCGCCGGGAGTCCATATCGTGGAGGTGAAGTATCAGAACGCCTTCAAGTTTTTGATGGATCACAGCAATCGGGAGCTTCGTCGGGCTCTTGAACAGCTGGGTACTTGTTCCGCGGCACTGGAAAAACGTGGGCTCTCAGTTCAGAGGGGGATCGTTCTCTTCGGTAGTGAACGAGGAGTTCGCACTGTTGAGGCATCCCGAGGGGCGTTGCTGGGGGCCGCTCTCTATCGAGTCCGTCCTCCCCGTGCTCAGGCGAGGCTTCGCCTCTCCCCGGAACTCCTTGACCTCATCTCCGCGCCTGAGCAGCCACTCAGTGCGATCATTGAAGCGTTGCCTCGGTGATGGCGAGGCAACCATCGTATCGCCGAACCGCTGTCATCCCTGTGGCCTCTCAATTGCTGGCACTATGTCGGTTGTGAACGGGCGTCGGGGGAATTATGGGAAGGCGGAGACGAAAAGAGGGAAAACAGAGCGACAGGTTGCAGGAGATCGGCTTCGGGCAAGATATTCCGCAGGATGGTTTTAGCGACCAGCCGAGTTCGGGTGGGCGTATCGGTGGTGTCCGCGGTGTACAGGAATACGGTATCGAGGGAGGGATTGCTGGCGAGCGCGAGCGCTCCTCGGGAGGTGAAGGTGTTGATGAGCGGCTCGTCGATGAATTGGATGCGGCCTCAAGCAGCCTGGCTGAGTATAGTGCAGAGGGTACAGCCGAGTCGGAGGATTCCGAGTTAGCTGAAGATCTGTACGGCGAAGAGTACATTGGGGGCGAAGACCTGAGGGAATTAATAGAAGATCGTCTCGAACACAATTCGCATGTGCACTCGGGCGCCATTGATGTAGCTGTCGAGCCCTTTGGACAGGTCGTTCTCAACGGCACCGTCGAGACCGAGTCAGAGAGTGTACGGGTGTCCGAGATAGTCGCCTCGATACCGGGAGTGCGCGACATTGACAATCGTCTCCGGGTCGTTCGCCCGATTCATTGATTCACCAGACGGCTGCGCCTCAGTCCTATATTTCTCGCTGGAAATGCTCGGTCTGGTGTGCATAGAATCGGCGCATGGTATCGAAACGATCCTCTGTTAGGTGCGTGCTTTTGCTCGTGCCTCTTCTTTTTATCGTTGAGTCAGGCGTTGCCCAGGAGAGGTCTCGGAACAGAGGGGCTGCTCCGTCACAGCAAGAGATTGTGTCTGCACTCTCTGGTCTCAAGATCCTCTGCATCAATGGATACGGCAGAACGCGAGTCGTTGGTGCGAATGGCTCCTGCCGATCGCATGAGACGAAGATAAGTGGTAAAAGTCTCGGTATCACAGGACCAACAGGTCCGCAGGGCCCGCAAGGAGCTCAGGGGGTAAAAGGCGACCAGGGTGCTACCGGACCCACGGGGTTAACTGGGCCGACGGGCCCTCAAGGTGCAACAGGCGCCGCGGGGCCGACCGGTCTTACAGGCCCAATCGGACCGGCCGGCGCAACGGGTGCAACTGGGCCACAAGGAACTACGGGGGCAACTGGTCCGACTGGGCCTGCGTGGGAGGGAGCTTATGGCTCTTTCTATGATAGCTCCACGCAGTCCAATCTGGTGCCGGATGTTGCGCGGGCTGTGACGCTCAACACCACGCTCACTGCCGATGGAGTTTCGGTTGTTGATGATAGTCGGATTACTGTTGCAACCGCAGGTGTGTACAATCTTCAATTCTCAGCCCAGGTGCAGAAATCCGATCCAGGGACGGATTCGTTGGATATCTGGCTCGCTAAGAATGGCGTGAATGTCCCGAATTCGAACAGTCAGGTAGTGTTAACGGGCTCCTCGACAGCCTCACGAACTGTTCCCGCGTGGAACTTTATGATTGAGTTAGCAGCGGGTGATTACCTCGAACTTATGTGGAGCTCTCCCGATACCAATATCGCTCTGTTGTCGGCAATCGCGCAGAACAATCCGAGTCGGCCGGCGATTCCATCGCTCATCGTAACGGTCCAGCAAGTGCGCTGATGCAGCGCGTGCTGGTCATGAGAGCTTTTCTGCGTTAGAAGTGGTTTCAAAATATCTTCCGTTGCGGAGGAGACCATACGGGTTGCGACTGTATAAAACTTCGCGAAAAGAAGAGCCTCAGTGTATCTCGGGCTTCGGCGAGCGTTCGACCGAGCTCACGCCGAGGTCTCAAGCGAATCACCGATTTTTCGCTCGTTTTTCCCATCGCGTCTTGCATCCCGTCAACCTCGCTACGAAGCTAATTTTGAAACCATTTCTAGAAGTAGCGCCGTCATGAAGATCGAATCAACTCCAGCAGAAGAAGAGCTTGTTGGTCTGAAGTATAATTACCGAAAGGGGGCCTCGTCGGACTCTCCCCTTGTGGTCTTGGTGCACGGACGGGCCGGTAACCGCGGTGTGATGTGGACCTTTGAACGGTGCGTTCCAGAGGGTTGGCATATAGTGTCCTTCGAAGCCTTTCTGCAGGATCCGATCGGTGGCTGGAGCTGGTGGGATATGGCGCAAGAAGGATCTCGTCGAGAGGCAATTGAAGGGGCAGTTGCACGTCTTGATCATGCGCTGGCTGCGTTCGTGCGTCTTCAGGGGCTCCAACCTCGTTTTCGGGTCGGTTTCGGCTTTTCGCAGGGAGCCGTACTCCTCTCCGCCGGAGCCCTTGCGGGACGTATACCCTTCGATGGAGTGGCCCTCTTGGCAGGGTTTATCGTCATTCCCGACGCCGTGGCGCACCCTCCAGCCGTCTTTGTTGCCCACGGAACTCTCGACGAAACGGTCTCGATTGAGAAGGCTCGGCGAGGGGTTAATGCATTGAAAGCTATGGGTTTATCGGTCGAATACGTCGAGGAGCCTGTTACCCATAAGGTTGGAATAGAGGGTACCCGGGCACTCAAGCAGTGGATGGGCCGCTGGGAAAACCCTTGAGACCTTCGGCCACCATATTCATCTAAAGAGCGTGGGGGTGTGTCCGGCGCGATCCCCTGGATTTACGGCATCGATATGGCGATTAAAAGTCTCGACGGCATAATCAATTCTGATTTTGTGTACAAGCTTGCCCGCGTGTCAGACGACTCAAGCGCCACAGCTGCTGCATCCGGCAAGGCAAAGATGGAGGGGCAGGCGCTCTATGCGTCGTTGCGTTCGGGGGCGAAGAACTTTGCCGCGGGCGTGCAGCTGCTTAATCGGGGGATCTCGTTGGTCAACATTTCGTTGGACGTAAACGACAAGCTTCTCTCCCTCGTCAAAGATCTCCGCACGATCGTCGATAAAGCAAATCGCGGTAACGTGTCTGCCTCGGCTGCTCGGCAACATAGACTCGACTTTGATGCGAGGGCCCAGGAGTTTGACGATATCATTGAGGGCTCCAA
>JBIIYC010000132.1:0-7495 GCA_044347025.1 Bdellovibrionota bacterium | reverse complement strand
GCAGAATTATCGACATATGTGTATGGGGCAGGCCCCTTAATACACACCCCGCAGCTATCGGTAATTCCGTGCGGAAAGCTATATCCCGATTCGCTGGGACACAGATTGCAGCCGTCGATCACTTTGTTCGCTGAATAGGCGTATCCAGCGGGACCAAAACGACATGTGCCGCAACGATCCTTGCCCTTTCCAGCATCGGTGTGATTCAAACACACAGAACATTCATCAAGCACTTTACCCTGAAGATTAGGCACCGCGGTGCAGCGACCGTTGGTCACAAACGGGCTTATTATTGCATCGGGAGCCTTGGCATTCGAACTTCCATTGACGGTCAGTGTAATCGCACCGACATTTCGTATATCAGCAGCCCCCTGTGAACCGAGCGTCGTAAGCGTGGCATATCGAAGGCCCGCCGGCGCAGGAACAGTGCTTGCACCACTGGTAGCCAACAGTGCAAAGGGGAGCCCTATCGTAAATGTCCCTGGGCCGTCAAAATATTGATCGAGGGTCAGCGTAACCTCAGAGAACTTTGTACCATCTGCTTTGCTAGCATCGTAGACTCGCAACACAACCTGAATTGATTGATTAAATGGATAATCGAAGAATGCTAGCCCGAGATTAAAGGCTGTTGCTCCATCTTGGGTAAAATCAATCCCTGCAAGGCCATCGTAGTTGACTGAAGTAGCATCCGTATCCCCATCCCAGGTTACAGACGCTATCCCTGCATGGGCTCCCTGCGTATATCCTAACGCTCCGTCCGCGACTTCGATCCGAGAGACTCCAACACCCGCCCCCGTCTTTTCGGCTCGGAACGAGCGACCGCCCCCGAGGGCACCTTGAGCTGCCATGTGAAGGGTCCGCGGCGATCCAACGTTGGTCGACGATGCGAGAAGCCCTGGCTCCTGAAAGGTATCAATCGTCAACGCCTGCGCTGCGACCCCAAAGAGCGCCCACACGGCGGCAACGCACACAACCTTCTTCCATGGGATATTCAAGAACATAACGAGGGCAGTATCGCCCGTGAAATACCTCTCAACAAGTAGCCTTCTACTACTCGCGAATCGCTAGTTCAAAGAGATTAATGCCCAGAATCACGTAAAGCGCATTGATGCACACCAGGATCGAGGGCCAGACACTACCAGCTGGAAGCCCTCCTGAGAGCACTACGTTCGAGCTCATCTCCACACCGGCAAAGAACAAAGGAAAGAGAAGGGGTAGCGCTAGAAGAGGCACAAGGATTCCACGCAATCGAGACGTTCCGGCTACACCGACTAACAAAACCACCAAAGCCGCCAACGCAAGGCAGGCCCCCGCCCCTATCGCCACGAGCTGCGGGGCGTACCCGAGGAGCTTCTGGTCCATGGTCGCAGCAAGTAACGTCAACAGCAGCACAAAATTCAAGAGGAAGAGCACTGCCGCTACAAGAACCTTTGCGATGTACATCTGAGCTCCTGTAACACCAGCGAGTAGCAGCCCTTCAAATCCATGCCCCTCAAGCTCAGACTCGCTCGTTCGAGAAACCGCAGAGGTTCCTGAGAGAAGAAACACCGTCCACAGCAGCATCGGAAAAATCTTTGTTGTCGTCCGGGCATCAATCACAGCCGAACTAACACCAGCCCCGACTAAGATTGAGATAAGGATCGAGTTGCACAGCAGCAAGGTCAAAAACTCCTTGCCTCGCCACTCAAGCCGAATCTCCTTCCCTATCAGCAAACCTACGGTTTTCAGCCAGCGTATCATCGATTGCTCTCCATATAACGCTGAACGACCGCATCAAGAACCTCAGCCGAGGCGTGCGGGCCCGAATCAGCCAGCACACGCCCTCTATCCATAACGACAACTCGAGTCGCAATCGCTCTCAAACGATGAATGTCGTGCGTGGCAATGATCACCGACCCGAAACGACTCCGGTCGGCAACTATCCTGAGCAGTCCGGTGGTGCTCTTCTGATCGAGATTACTTGAGGGCTCATCGAGGAGCACAACTGATGGATCTCCAAGAAATGTACGAGCCAATGCAGCTCGCGCTTGATTACCCTTGGAGAGATCGCACAGAGTTTTTGATGCAACATCCTGGAGATCCCAGGCACCTAACACATCATCAACTGAACGCCGCTCGACTGGTGATAGCTGTAGGTGCAACCGAATGTTTTCCCTGACCGAGAGCCGCCCGTACAGAAGCGTGTGATGCGAGGCAAATCCGATTCGCCCCTGACTCGGTGTCAGCACACGCCCCGCATCAGGACGCGCTAACCCTGAGAGAACACGCAACAGGGTTGATTTTCCGGCTCCGTTTGGCCCCAAGAGCAGCACCACCTCGTGGAGCGCAAACGAAAGTGACACATCACGAAGGACCTGCTGCAAGCCGTATCGCTTGCTAATGTTTTCAGCGGCTAAAATCACGGTATCGTGCGATGCGACCGCAGCTCCCGTATCAGACACGTTAACGTTGCCCATGCCGGCGGATCTCTTCTAAAACCCCCGCTACTTCCAGAGACAGCTCATGTTTAGCCCTGTCGAAATCCTCCCGACTTACCTTACCCATCGAGAAATCAAGCTCCAGGTCCTTCATCGCTCGAAGCGCTCGCTCCTTGGAATCGTGGAGACTCTGAAGCGAGTCAACGCCCGCCGACGAGCTCACCCCCGCGTAGGCCGCTTCAAAGAACGGACGAACGAGATACAGGCCAATCAGGAGAGAGAAAATGAGCGATAATGCGATCCACATATTCATACCGTTTGCGCCACCTTGACCGACTCTACCGCCTTAGTTTGCGACACGCGAGCCACCGGAATTGCTACAACGATTCCACCGATAACCATAATGATGGCACCGTACCACAACCACACCTGAAGCGGATTGATAAACACCTTCATCGAAGCCTTTGTCCCAGTCTCATCGACGCCTGCGAGGATAAGATAGAGATCCTCCCGTTGCCCCATGCGAAGCGCAACTTCGGTCGTTGTCTCCTTATTCTTCGGGTAAAACCGGAGCTCGGGAGCCATCACCTCCAGGACTGAATCATCTTTGCGGGAATGAACAACAACATGCGCCTGAATTGCGCTATAGTTTGGCTTCTCTTCGTCGTGAAACTCAGCGAGCTCCAGTGAGAACCTACCGATCTCGAAACGCTCACCCGGCGCTAACGTAAACTCGCGCTCTACCTTGTGCGCCATCGAAGCTGTGATCGCAACTGTCATAATGACCACGCCGAAGTGAATCAGATGTGCGCCGTACTTAATTCGCTGCCGACGAAATAACGTCGATACCGTTGCCGGTGACCACGCCGCAGACTGCGTAACACCACTCTGCGCCCGCAAACCACGCTGAACCTCGGCTAGGATCGTCATCAACACGAAAAAGCAGATCGCATACGAGAGAACCGGATAGAACTCCGTAATCCCCGCCCACACCAGGACCGTTGCTATCACAAGCGCCGAGAGAAACGGCAGCGCAAACGAGCGGAGCAACTGCCGTGGCGACGATCGCTTCCACGCAATCGTGGGCCCAATACCCATCAGAGCAATGAGCACCAAAAAGAGCGGGACATTGACGCGATTAAAGAATGGGATACCGACGGTTTGCTTTACACCGGTGAACGCCTCTGAAAACACCGGGAACATAACTCCCCACAAAACCGCGAAACAGATACTGAGAAGCACCAGATTATTCAAAAGAAAAACTGCTTCTCGAGAGAGAAAGCTCTCGATGGCGCGGACCGGCTTCAGGTCTGCATACCGCAGAGCCACTAATCCGGTTGCTACGAGGATCAGCGCCCCCAGATACGAGAGGAACACCCAGCCGATATCTGTTGAAGCAAATGCATGCACACTCTGCACGATGCCGGAGCGCGTCAGGAACGTACCAAACACGGTGAGCGCGTACGTCAACACCACAAGGAAGATGTTCCATATCTTGAGCATCCCCTTTCGCTCTTGCACCATAACCGAATGAAGGAATGCCGTTGCAGTAAGCCACGGCAGGAAGGATGCGTTCTCAACAGGATCCCATGCCCAGAAGCCACCCCACCCCAATTCGAGGTAGGCCCAGTGACCACCGAGCACGATGCCGGCTGTCAGAAAGGTCCACGCTATTAACGTCCAACGCCTCGTGAGTCGGATCCAATCGTTGGACATGTGCCCCGAGGCAAGCGCGGCCATACAAAAAGCATACGGAATAGCCAACCCAGTAAACCCGAGGTAGAGCGTCGGCGGATGAATCGCCATGTACTCATTTTGCAACAGAGGATTAAGCCCATTACCATCCGGCATTATCACTGGAGACTTTAGGTATCGAAAGGGATTTGTCAGAAAGAGCGTTATCGTCGTGAAGAAGAGGGTGGACGAGTTTAAAAAGCTATAGAGCCAGGCACACAGCGGTCGGGGATAGCGAAGAGACGCCTGAGCGACACAAGCGCAGAACATCGCCACCAAGAAGCTCCACAACAACATAGAGCCGTCCATTCCTCCCCAGATCGCCGTAATCTTGTAGATCCACGGCATGTCACGATTGGAGTACTGCCAGATGTACTGAACGGAATAGTCATTAGTCACGAACCCATATCCGAGGCCAACCAACGATGCAAAAAGAGCAAGGCTCACAGCTATCGTAACACGTCGAACCATCTCCAGGCGCGACGATGCAACCTGCCCTTTAACACCGAGGTATCCCCCGTACACAACTCCGACTACGGCGAGCAACCAACCAGCACAGAGCGCAAAATGACCAAATTCAATCACAACAACTCTCCTCTTTCGGACAAACTACTGAACGGCAGCTTCACCACTCGGCATCGCGCCAGGGACCACCGGCTCATACTTCGAAGGACACTGGGTCTGAAGCTTCGCTGCCTGGATCGTTCCGCCAACGAAATCTCCATCGATCAAAACATCACGCCCGGCCTGGAACATATCCGGCTTTAATCCACGATACTCAACCGGAATCGTACCCTCTCCACCCTTGGGGTCTTTAATCAGAAACTTCAATATAAACGAGGGCTCAGTCTGGTACTGGATTGGATCCACAACTCGCCCACCAACACGGATGCGAGCGAGATCTTTAGCATGCGCCTGCGAGATTAGGTCTGATGGCATGAGCACCAGCGAACTCGTTCCCTGTGTCGCTTGATAGACAAGCACAGCACCAACGATGATGAAGAACGCTACTAAACTGATGAAGATCCGGCCCATAGCACCACGACTAAGAAAGTATCGAGTGATGCTATACCATGAGGCCCGATTTTACCACCAAGGGCAGGCCTCGATTTTGTCGCACGCGGAAGAAAAAGCTGTTTAAATCCAACATCATGCGACCGGAGCACACTCTCCGAACTGCGGCAGAGGGGACATCTGAGCCGCTCTATCCCTCCATCCACTCGTCAATTTCGGAGCCCAGCTGCTTCGAGACATACGCTTTGAGCTTGTCGCGCAGCTTATTCTCAATCTGTCGGACCCGCTCCTTGCTGAGCGAGAGCGCATCAGAAAGCTCCTGGAGCGTCTTCTTATCCTCATCAAGGATGCGACCGTGAAATATCATCTTCTCCTTGTCCGAGAGGTCCCCCTCAAATGCAGCGAGGCTGGCGGTCAGCGCCCGATGGAGCTGCTTTTTAGCGACCTGCTCCTCAGCGTTGTCACTCTCACTCGGGATTACAGAGAGGAGATTAGATTCCCCATCGTCCTTAAGTGGCGCATCGACGCTCATGTCCGATCCGCCCAAGCGCTGCGACATCTCAATCACATCGCCTTCCTTCACATTCAAACGCTCAGCTAACAGCCGCGTGGATGGATAAATCCCTTCTCGCTCTAAACGCTCGCTCTCTTTTTTGAGGTTAAAAAACAACTTTCTTTGGGCTTGCGTCGTGCCTATCTTCACCATTCGCCAATTCGCGATGATGTAGCGAATAATGTACGCTCGAATCCACCACACGGCGTACGAAGGAAAGCGAACTCCGCGGTACGGATCGAAATTTCGAACCGCCTCCATTAATCCGATATTACCCTCTTGAATCAGGTCGAGCACGTTTTTCGCAACACGCTCATAATCCCGCGCGATCTTAACCACAAGCCACAACGAGCCCGACACGAGCTTATACGCAGCATCCGGACTTTTGTTCTTGTGGTACTCAACTGCCGCTGCGTGCTCAGCCTCCTTACTCAAAGGGGTGAATCTTCGAATCTCGGAGAGATAGGCATCGAGAGGGCTGTATGGAACCACTGCGGTTCCGGTATCACGAGCAGCACCAGCCTCATCATCGTCCCCCTCCAGCTCCTCGACGGCGATCTCGTTCGGATCAATCTCGATTAAATCCCCCTCTACCTCATCACTCGCTGTAGCTACCTGAGCGCTTGGCTCTGCAGGCAACACCTCGCCCTCGAGCACCTCAGGAGCTCGCTCGACCTCCGAGGGCTTCGGCGACGTGGTTCGGATCCGCTTTTTGGACGGGGACTTCGACAAGGCTTTCTTCTTTTATAGTGGTGGGGGATGTGCCCGTTACAACAGCACACCAGTTAGCATGTAGTGTATACGGAGAGTCTCACGGGATCTACAAGCCGAACAGCCCACCGCGCACAAACACAAACATTCCAATGGGTTACGCATCTCTTCCGCGAAGAAGCGACATCAGTCCGAAGCCCAGCAAACAACTTTTCTTGGTCGGCTCTCGATCTATCCAGAATAGAGAGAAAGAGCTTCTCCGATGTCACGCGCCCCTACCACCACCGATCTCCTTCTGTTCACCCGACAACTTGCCACTATGGTGAGCGCGGGAATACCGCTCCTCCGGGCGCTTGAGACCCTTCGCGCACAAACCACAAACACTCGCTTTCGAAGCGCGATATCCGACACTATCGTGCGCATCCTTGAGGGCCACTCATTATCAGAGGCGCTTGGCGCCCATCCCGAGATATTTAACACCTTGTATCGCGCACTCATCGCTGCTGGGGAGCGCGCTGGGATCCTCGACTCATCGCTCGATGCCCTCGATAGATCCCTTGAAGCAACACGCATCCTCAAGAAACAGATCGTGTCGGCGATGCTGTATCCGGTCCTTGTCGTGACGACCCTAGCTGCTGTGATCTCATTTTTACTTATATGGGTCGTTCCCACATTCGAGGAGCTTTTTGCTGAGTCCGGAGCGCAGCTTCCGTGGCTTACACAGTTAGTGGTGACCACCTCTCGGTACGCGATACACTCTGGACTCTATCTCCTTGTGGCGCTACTCGCTGCGGTATCAGCCTCTGTCTACTACGGCTCTCGCAGCAGAGACATGCGCAGCGCGATTGATCATCTCCTGCTTAACGCCCCGTATTTTCGTCGCATGGTTAGGGCGCGCGCGGCTGCACAAACAACGCGCACGCTCGCGGCACTTACTCGCGCCGGCATACCAATTCTTGAGGCGCTTGCGATTACGAGTAATGTAGTAACGAATACTCAAGCCCAAGGGGCCCTGCGCGCTATCCGCACACAGATAGGAAACGGAACCTCACTCTCAACTTCATTT
>JBIIYC010000074.1:0-12344 GCA_044347025.1 Bdellovibrionota bacterium | reverse complement strand
CCTCTGTTTCCGCAGATGCTAGTGCACATGATAGAGATCGGAGAGGAGTCGGGTCGCCTCGAGGAGATGCTCCACAAAGCCACCCTTTTTTTTGAAGATGAACTCCGCGGAGCAGTTCAGTCCCTCATGCAAGCAGCTGAGCCCCTGCTGGTGATCCTCGTCGGTCTGGTAGTGGGCACTATCGTGGTGGCGCTGTATCTCCCAATCTTTCAGCTCGGGTCCCTTGCGGGTCGATAAGCGCTCCGAGAAAACCGCCGAATAGGCACCTCGCCCCCTATCTCCAAACCCGCTTGCCGGGTGCGTAGCCGAGAGGCCTCCCCAAACGCCCCAATACCCTGTTTTCACTTACAAAAGAAACCTCTCCACAGGAACCCAGCCCGCCTCAAACGGTCAACCTCACCACCCCAAGCCTCGATCCCCCTTCGGATAGTCATGATTTCTCCCAATCCCCAGATACCCAATGACCACTTGGTACATCCTACCCAATACGGGGAGCGGAGTCGGCACCATCGATCTCAGGGGAGCATCGCTGGGCAGCCAACACCACACAGAGCGACGCCACGTCGCGCCACAGCTTTTGGGGAAGGGTCATGCATACTAACAACGGCTTTTCATTTCTTGAGGTACTCGTCGTCACAGCAATCTTCGGCATCCTGGCTGTGATCGCTGTGCCTCAATACTCGGTGTATCGCGAGCGCGGATACGCCGCGACTGCAGCGCATGATTTACGGAACGTAGCAGCCGCCGAGGAAGCGCTGTTTGCGCAAGCCGGACGGTATCAACCAGTTCCACCGTGCTCATCACCCTCGTCTTCCGGGCGGTGCGAGGTCGCAAATCTGCCCGGTGTTACGACCCTATCGAAGGGAATCATCCTCGAGATATCGACTACACCTCACGGCTTTTCAGGCACAGCACGTCACGCAAACAGCTCTACGATCTGTCGCTGGGATAGCACGCAAGGCGGCATGCTCGGCTGCTCCAAGGCACAGTAGCTGCGTCTTCTTTGTTTGCGATCCAGTCACTACTTCCCTGCTGCACTTGCATTATTTCACCTAGCGCTCCCCGCTTCATCCTTTTAGTATACTAGGGCGTATGAACAAGCTCTTGGCCTCTATTCTGATCACCACATCCGTTGCAACTGCAGGATGTAGCCTCTTTGAATCCGCTCCTTCTCGTAAAGCAGCCGGCGCTGAGGAAGCGGCTCAGAGCTTTTCAACCCTCGTGCAAAAGACCATAAGTGGCGTCTCCGTTACATGGGAGGTTCCAAGTGAGCCGACCGACGGCTTCATCATTCGCTACGGCGACGACCGAACGCAGCTCTCAAAAGAGGTAACCGTTTTGACCTCTGAGCTACGCGAGGAGCAGGATCCGGAATCCGGACCGGTTTACCGCTACATTATTAAGAATGTGGCTCGCAACAAGCCCATCTTTGTCTCAATTGCTGCATTTAAAGGCGGCACGGTATCGGACTTTAGCGAACCAACAAACGAAAACTCGAAAGCATCGCCGCAACAATAACACCGACGTCTCTTACTCCAGCGGAAACTCATCCCACTGAAGCTCCGCGGCCAACGCGTCGCGGAACCACACCTGCTGAGCTTCAATAAGCCGAAGGTGATACTCTAGGTCGTCTACTGTTATACCAACAGCGCTCAAGCTTGAGCTGAGCACCAAGTAGTGTCCGACGAGACTCACTTTAATTCCAACCAACCCGTCGGCTATCTCGAGCGCAGCTGTCAGCAACTCATATGCCCCTCGGATTGGAACCGTTACGATATTTACTCCCATGTAGATCGTGGTCTCTGAGGGCTTATGGAGCCCTTCGATCAAGATCTCAAGCTCCTCATTCTCACGCAGGGTCAACATCCACCGAATGTGATCGGCGGTCTTCTCCTTCTGGCACTCCCCCGCATCGAGGCCCCGTCGAGCTAAAAACTCCTCGATAATCCGCGCTGGGTCCTTGCCACCAGTAATTTTACGAATATTGAGAACCGCGAATTTTTTAATCTTTCCCATGCTGATGGCTCCGGTAGACCGGTACGTCTTGAAGCTACACCTGCGACCCCCTCGCCTGCAACCAACCCCTTAAACATTTGATCAGGGACGCCGTTGGGGCCGGCCGTAAATCTGAATCTGACTTCTCCTCAGAGGCCCACGCGACGTGAGACCTGCTACCATGGCTCGTCAATGAGGCATCCCTCAGGATTACGTACACCATGGAACCATCGCAGTCCCCCCATAACCAACCGACCGACGACACCTCGCTGCCGGTCTCCTTACCACCACCTCCCCCACGCACACCTACTGAGGAGTTGGCAGACCTCCTCTGCGCAGGGGACGTAGCGGAGTTCAACGCGAAGCGCGGTGGATTGGGTATAACTCTTCAAGGGGTTGTGATTCAGAACCGGGTGCTTGATGGGATCGACCTCTCTGGAGCCTATCTCAAGGGCTGCTCCTTTATCGACTGCACCTTTACGAAGGCGAACTTAAGTAACTCTACTTTTGAAAAAGCAACGTTCAGTCACTGCTTTTTTATCGGCACTCCGTTTGAATGGAGCATCTTCTCCGAATCAACTGTTGAATCCGTGATATTTGAGAAGTGCTCCTTGGTAAGCGCTCAATATATCGGCTGCACCGTTGAAGGGAGCCTGATCACATCGACGGACGCGGGCTCGTTCCTCGCCGCTCGTTGCAGCTTCCTTCACTCACAAATGTCGTTTCTTCACGCCCCGGATTCTGTTTTTCGACACTGCGAGTTCCGCCAACACTCCATTCATAATTCGGACCTCAAGCGCTCCGTATTCCAGCAGTGCTTGGGATATGACTTCAGCGCTCGTGCCTGCGATCTCCGCGATGCTCGGCTGGAGCGTACCCGCTGGGGAGGGAAGTTCACAATCGACGAGACATTTATCGACTCGAACTCATTTGCCAAAGATATGTTCGATCCACACACCTGGGACGGTGGCGAGATCTTTAAGCGGGCTAACGTCGATCGAGATCCCCCTGTAGGTCAATTTGCTGAACCTGACACAACGAAGGTCTCAGCCCGGCGAACGATTGACGGGATTGCAGGCACTGACCTCGACCTCTACGAGTCTGCCATGAAACGCCTCGACGGTTTAGTGGGGCTGGCAGAGGTCAAACGGGAGATTCAGGAACTAGCAGCACTTCTTCGGATATCTCGTGCGCGAAAGCAACACGGCTCGACCGAGGAGCCCCCAACACTCCACTATGTATTTTCAGGTCCTCCCGGCACCGGCAAAACTACCGTGGCTCGTATTATGGCAGATCTACTCAAGAGCCTCGGATACCTCAAACAGGGACACTGCGTAGAAACCGATCGCGCTGGTCTCGTCGCCGGATTTGTCGGGCAAACCGCAATCAAAGCACACAGCATCATTGAGCAAGCGATCGGTGGAGTGCTCTTTATCGATGAGGCGTACGCATTGACTCCCAAGGATCCTCAAGATCAGTATGGAGCAGAAGCAATCGCGGTGCTCCTCAAGGAGATGGAGGATAATCGAAACAACCTGGTTGTTATTGCAGCAGGCTATCCGAGTGAGATGACACGCTTCATAGCATCAAATCCGGGATTGGATTCCCGATTCTCGCAGCAGATGAATTTTACCTCGTTCTCACGATCAGAGCTTGAGCGAGTCTACGAAACTTTTCTCGCTCCCGGGCGCTTCACCATGGACGCCGAAACTCGTAAAGGGGTCGGGCTGCTCGGTGAAAAGTTACGAACACAGATGGGGGAAACATTTGGCAACGCCCGAACTATGCGAACCATCTTTGAAAAGATGTGCCGGCGTCAGGCCGTACGCGTAACCAAAGAAGGTATGCCAACTACCAAAGAGGCGCTCTGCCACTTTTCTTTTGAGGACATTCCATCACAGGAGATGCTTCGCATTCCCACCTCAGAGCTTCGTGCCCAGCTAACAAAGAAAGGCTACTTTATCTCAACTGCGCCGTGGACTCCCCCGCCCGGCACCGGGCCGAATACGCAGTCATGGCCCCATAACTAGCAGGATAGTGAAGGCAAAGCGGGCAAACACGAGGCCGGGAAGACAACTATTTATGATACGAAATTCCCCTCATCATCGTGTGTGCGCGGTAGAGCTGCTCCACTAATACAAGTCGCGCGAGCTGATGGGGAAGGGTGAGTGTTGAGAGTGACAAAACATAATCAGCGCGCGATCTGACACTATCCGAAAAGCCGAAGGCTCCACCGATGACGAACGCGACGGAGCGTGTGCCCGCATTCATCCGCTTCTGCAACAACTCGCAGAGCTGATGCGAGGTTGGAGTCTTGCCCCGCTCATCAAGTGCGACCACGAAATCAAAAGACTCAAGCTTCTTCAGTATCTCTCGCCCCTCTCGCTCTTGAACCTCGGCAGGCCCCAACGACTCCGGGGTATCCAACCCTAGCTCTGCAAGCTCAATCGGCATCGAGGCCTTGAGGCGCTTGAGGTATTCCTGCTCGCCCTCTCGAACGAATGGTTGTCGTACTTTTCCTACACTGAGGATCGTTATCTTCATGCGTCTATCCGCTGTACATGAACACGTTCCCAAAACTCTGCGTGTTGGGGGTGCATTATTTTTGGTATTCTCGATCGAAGATGCTCTCTAGTAGAGAGTAGTTACACAAGATCTTTTAGGAGCGCCACGGCAACCTGTGAGGTATCCGAACTATACTGTCCACGCGCGATCTGTTCCTTGAGCTGTTGTAGTCGAGCACCACGAGCCACTTCTTCGGCTGAAGAACTCTGCTGTCGAGCAGCTACCATTGATCGCGAATAGACCACGGCATCACTCGGCTGGACTGGCGGCCGCTGTTGTGGCTCGGCAGATCGCTCAGCCGGCTTCGGCTCAGGATTGAGCTGACGGTATACGGAATCAACATTTGAAGCGAATAAGCTTCCGATCTTTGATATGCCCATGTTTTCGTCCATGTCACGAAGAGTACCTCGTCATACGAGAACACTCTTCCGGTGCGTTACACATTCTCTCTGTGCCTTGCTTGGCACGCGCCACTCGAGTGAACAACACCCCGCATGGGCTACCCCGTACAGCGACTGGACCTCAAAGACTCGCGTGAGTGAATCTCGCCTCACTCCCTAAGCCCCGCTGTCATAGCGAGAGATCCAGCACCCTATACTCCACCTCACTACGGTCTATCGACAGGTCGCGTACCGCACTTGAGTATAAAAGTGAAATTGTGAGGCGCGCGCCCAGCGATCAGGTTAATCACCTGATATCATTAGCCACTCAGTGTAGCCCATTCGACATATTTTCAAACATGGTGCCGAGGCACCAAGCCGGTCATCATGAGACTATGCCTCTGATTCCCCCCATGCAGCGTTACTATTTCGCTCTCGCTATTGCTCTTGCAGGTGCCATGTCAGCATGTAGCGTATGCCGTTTTCAGCCGGCGCCAGTCCTCCAGGAGCAATCCGAGATAGCCTTGACGACCGCAGCAGAGCCTCGTGGAGCGTTCCTCGTAATTCACGGCTTGAACCAGCGACCCACCAGCATGAATCCACTCTCCGAGTATCTACGCACTCTCGGATTTCACACGTATCGAATTACCCTGCGTGGTCACGACGAGCTATCCGAAAGTGCATTCACCTCGGAAGAGTGGGAGCGCGATGTGCTCAATGGCTATGCAACACTTCGCTCGCGTTTTCCAGACCTTCCAATTAATGTGGTCGGCTACTCCCTCGGGGGACTTTTGGCAACAAAGACACTCGATACCTATCCGGACTTCTCTCCGAATCGAATGATACTTTTTGCGCCAGGGCTCTCCTTCCGCCCCCTTGTCCAAAGTGGCTACCTACTCCAGATACTACCGGCTCTGACGATTGGCTTGCCGAATCTCTCTCCAACCGACTACAAACGATTTCAGGACACCCCTCTTTTTTGGTATCAAAATATATTCACTCTGTACACGGGTACCCGTGATGTGACACACCCTCGCCGCCTGAGAGACACCCCAACTATTATATTCCTCAATCCGACCGATGAACTTGTGTCACTGTCGGGCACCGAAAACTGGATTGGGGACAATCAGCTCGGTCAGAGCTGGACAGTGATTCCCGTCCACCGCACACCTCTTCAACCATTCATGGCAGAGCATATCGTAATTGACGAGCGGTCCCTTGGTTTCACAGAGTGGGAGCGGGTGAAGGGCATTATTCGAGAGTTTGTTATGACCCCCAACACCAAACCAATAGGACCGCGGAGCTTCTAGCTCCGCTTAAAAAACCACACCATCGCAATGCCCAGTTGTAGGGGAGCTGAAAGCTCAGCGGTCTACAAAGCTACTCTGCTACGCATCATCGAGCGCATCTTGCGACGCGGCGACCTCGCCCAAGCGATACTCTCGAACCTTCGTGAGCAAGGTTTTGTAGCTGACTCCCAGCAACTCAGCTGCCTTGGCTTTGTTACCATCAGTTAATTGAAGGGCGCGTTGAATAGCCTCGCCTTCCGCCTGCCGAACCGCAGAATGCGTAATCTCCGAGAGGGTCTTGGTGGCTTCATCCAATATTGAAACGTTAAGGCAGAGCTGTATTCCCAGATGCTCAGGCTTGATAACCGTGTCAGCCAAAAGAACCGCACGTTCGATAACATTCTCCAGCTCCCGGACGTTACCGGGCCAATTATAGGCCAGCATAATATCTGCCGCGAGCGGATCCAAGGCAGGAGGATTCTTCCCGTTCACAGCGGCGAAGTGCTGGGTAAAGCTGGTGACGAGATCCAAGATATCCTCGCGTCGCTCGCGGAGCGGCGGAATTCCGAGAGAAACAACGGCTATACGGTAGTAAAAATCTTCACGCATCTCCCCCTTCTCCAGCGCATCCTGCATCGAACGGTTGGTAGCAGCAATAATGCGCGGGTTAACTCGGATATTTTTTGAACCTCCGACTTTCCGAATTTCATGTTCCTGTAAAACTCGTAAGAGCTTTACCTGAAGGTGTGGCGGCATCTCCCCCACTTCATCAAGAAATACAGTTCCATCACTTCCCAATTCAAAGATCCCCACCCTACTCTGCGTAGCTCCTGTGAAGGCGCCAGCTTCGTGGCCAAAAAACTCGCTTTCTAAGAGCTCTGCTGGAATCGCTCCACAATTAACCGCAATGAAGGGCTTATCGTGTCGCTTGCTGTGATCGTGAATGTACCGAGCCAACACCTCCTTCCCTGATCCACTTTCACCCAGTAGAAGCACCGGAGAATCTACGGAGGCAACACGACGCGCTTGCTCAAGAACCTTTTCAAGCTTGGGAGATGCCGTAATCAATCCATGCGAAGACCGCTTACGAGACGAGCACCCGCGGTCGACGATGCGATTGTGCTGCATAACCTGGCGTAAAAGTGGTGCAATCGATTGAGGCTCAAATGGCTTAGTAATAAAATCACTCGCTCCACTCTTCATCGCCTCGACTGCTACGTCGATCGAACCGAAAGCGGTCATAATTACAAAGGGGAGGTGTGGCGCGGATTCGTGAATCTTTTTGGCGAGATCGATCCCGTGCATGCGGGGCAACTTAAAATCGGCAAGCACACAACCGATCGATTCCGCCGAGAAAACGTGCAGCGCATCCTCTGCGCTTCGAACTGCAATGACAGAGAAGCCATCACGCTCAAGCACTGTGGTGAGTACGTCTCGAAGCGAATCGTTATCCTCGACAAGTAGTAGCCGGTCCATGGTTCTCCCGCGGGTAGGGCCGTTCTGTGGCCGCTATCAAAAAGGGTGGCAGTCACCCTCCCTCTTGGAGTTATCGACAGGCTGTGGAAAGTTATTGAGGACTATCAAAGAGGGCACCAAGCCCTCATAAGACCCTGAATGGTTGGAGGTTATTGAGGGATAACTCCACACGCAACCCGCGCGCCACCACCACCTAACGGGGCTGGCGCGTCAGCGTAGTTATCCCCCCCGGCGTGGATCATGAGGCTGCGATTTCGGATCTCGGCAAGATGCAGGCCGGGCACTGAGAGCACCTTCGTGGCGGTCCCGTCCGCTCCGACCTCTAGCTTAGGCAGGTCTCCCTCATGGCCACCACCGTGGGGACCCAGGTGCTTGCCAGTCGCATGTGGGTCGAAGTGACCACCAGCAGCCATCGCTGCCGTCATCTTGCCGTCCTTCTCCTTTGGCCCGCAGTTTGGATTCTCGTGGATGTGGAAGCCGTGTTCACCTGGGGTTAGTCCTGTAAGGTTCGGAATAAGCTCAAGACCACCAGCAGAATCTCTAATCTCAATAGTTCCGATCGATGCACCTACACCCTGCGCATCAACCGAATGAACCGGAACGACTACGGAACTCCCCGGTGCCTCAGCATGAGCAACAGCTCCCAAACAAAGCGTGGATGCAATGATCCTAGCAACTATCGTTGGTCTCATGATCTATCTCCCTTGTGTAGCTACGCTATAAGCGAGCGTAAAACGTACGGCAAAATTCCACCATGTTTATAGTATTCTACCTCAATCGATGTATCGACTCGAAGCTTCACCGTCACATTGTGAACAGATCCATCGGCGCGCTTAATAGTGAGGGTCACGTCCTGTCCGGGGGTAATGCCGCTCTCGATCCCCGACAGCGAAAACTCCTCGGTCCCAGTGAGCCCTAGGCTCTTTGCCGTGTCTCCGCCTTTGAATTGGCACGGAAGAACGCCCATTCCGATCAGGTTACTACGATGGATTCTCTCAAAACTCTCCGCGACCACCACCTTAACGCCGAGAAGTCGAGTTCCCTTGGCGGCCCAGTCTCGCGAGCTACCTGTTCCGTACTCCTGCCCGGCGAATACGAAGAGCGGTGTTTTCGTCTCAGCATATTTCACCGAGGCATCATAGATTGAGAGTTTCTCACCACTCGGCTGATGGATCGTTACGCCGCCCTCAACTCCCGGTACCATGAGATTCTTTATACGAACATTCGCAAAGGTGCCTCGAACCATCACATCGTGCGATCCGCGTCGGGCGCCATAGCTGTTGAAGTCCTTAAACTCCACACCGCGTCCAATAAGATAGCGTCCAGCTGGAGAATCTTTCTTAATAGCACCTGCAGGACTGATGTGATCCGTCGTTACCGAGTCACCAAAGATCGCTAGCGCACGAGCCCCGACTACGGGCTGTGGCTTGGTCGGAGTCAACGAGAAATCCTCAAAGTATGGCGGCTCCTGAATGTACGTCGACGAGGAATCCCACTCGTACACCACACCGGTGCTCGCCGGGACAGCATCCCAGAGCGGATTCTCCGCCGTCACATTACTGTATAGCTTTCGGTACATATCTGCATTGAAGGCCTGCGGCATCAGTGCGAGCACATCTTCTTGTGATGGCCAAATATCCTTGAGCATCACCGGCTTTCCAGCTTTGTCCGTACCGATAGGCTCGGAGGCGAAATCGATGCGAACCGTACCCGCCAACGCATACGCTACAACCAGTGGCGGACTCATCAAAAAGTTCGCCTTTATGTTCTGGTGAACACGCGCCTCGAAGTTCCGGTTTCCAGAGAGCACTGCTGAGCCGACTACATCGTTCTTTGTGATGCACTCTTCCACTTTATGATCGAGGGGACCTGAATTTCCGATACACGTGGTACATCCGTAACCAACAGTCTGAAAACCAAGCGTATCAAGGTACGACTGAAGTCCCGCCTTACCGAGGTACTCAGTCACGACGCGCGATCCTGGAGCCAGTGAGGTCTTCACGAATGGCTTCACCGAAAGGCCCTTCTCAACAGCTTTCTTCGCCAAGACACCCGCTGCCAGCATAACGCTCGGATTCGAGGTGTTCGTGCACGAGGTGATAGCAGCGATGAACACCTCACCGTGGTGAACCTTCACATCAACTGTGGCGGTAGAATCGCTACCTACCCCTGCAACGGGAACTGAAACATCAAATGTCTTTGATAGATCATCGCCCGACTTTCCGTAACCACCATCGGCAACGCTCTTGGTAAGAAGCGCCTCGAAAGTGCCTTTTACCGACTCGACTTCGATCTTGTCCTGCGGACGCTTCGGCCCGGCGATACTGGGCTTAACTGTCGAGAGGTCTAGATCAAGGAACTCTGAGTACTCAACCTGGCCCTTTTTCGGAATTCCAAAAAGCCCCTGCGCCGTGAAGTAGTTCTTGAAGATCTCTACCTGCTCCGGATCGCGCCCCGTTGCGAGAAGATACTCGCATGTGCGGTCATCAACCGGGAAGAAACCCATCGTTGCGCCATACTCGGGCGCCATATTCGCTATCGTTGCTCTATCGGTCACGGGGATCGATTCAGCGCCCTCGCCGAAAAACTCAACGAACTTCCCTACAACTTTAGCCTTACGAAGTACGTTGGTAACGTGCAGCACAAGATCTGTTGCGGTAACGCCCGGTGCTAATTTCCCGTGCATGTGGAAGCCAACGACATCCGGCGTGAGGAAATATACTGGCTGACCCAACATGGCCGCCTCTGCCTCAATACCGCCGACACCCCAACCAACCACGCCCAGTCCGTTAATCATCGTCGTGTGAGAGTCGGTTCCAACAAGGGTATCAGGAAAATACACGCCATCGCGCTCCAGCACACCTTGCGCAAGGTATTCAAGGTTGACCTGGTGACAGATACCGAATCCCGGCGGCACAACACTGAAGGACTTAAACGCCTGCTTGCACCACTTCAGAAACTGATACCGAGATTCGTTACGCTCGAACTCAACTTCCATGTTCAACTGCAGCGCGTTGTTGCGGTGAGAGTAGTCAACCTGCACCGAGTGGTCGATGACGAGATCGACTGGCACCAGAGGCTCAATGATTCCCGGCTCCTTCGATAACTTCTTCACCGCAGCTCGCATGGCAGCGAGATCAACACCGAGTGGAACGCCGGTAAAATCCTGTAACAGCACGCGCGCTACTACGAACGGAATCTCAGATGCTCGTTCAGCCTTTGGCGCCCATGCGGCGAGCTCTCGTACGTTTCGCTCCTCGACTCGCTGACCATCAAAATTGCGAAGCACCGACTCCAAAACGATGCGAATCGACACCGGCAGCCGGGATATGGCCCCAACACCTGCCTCCTCCAACGCAGGGAGAGAGTAGAATGATGCTTTCTTGCCCGCGGTTGTTGAAAATTCTCGGCGGGTATTAAAGAGATTATGAGTCATGAGAGGCACCTTAATTCTGACGATTGCACACCTGTGCTTTTACACGGGCGACGGCTATTTACACAATAATAGTAGATCTTTAACCACCGGGTCTATCACATGAACCTCGCAATTGCCCAAACACGGTCGAGCGCGGTACTGTCAAAAATAAAACAAGCATGGACATAGACCACATCCTCTTTCTAGTCGCTATCCTCAATCTCATCGGAGATCTATACAATATTCTTAAGCTCAAAGGGCTGCTGCCAAGCTGGATTATCAGGGCTAATATAACGGCGCTCACCCTCTGCATCGCGGCACGGATATTCATTCCTGCGGCTGCTGGCGCCATCGCTATAGCCATCCTGCTGGTATACGTGGTTGGTATTCGCCTCTATACGAAAAAAAGAGCCCCCTTACCCAAACTCCCCAGCCCCGCTACCAAACTCCTGATCGCTTGCAACGTCGCTTCGTTCCTGTATCAGGTTGCAGAGGGCGCGATAGACGACCCCTTCGGCCTCGTTTCAGTCGGAGCCCTCTACAGCCCGCTTCTGGAGCAGGGGGAGTGGTGGCGGCTCGTGTCAGCGCAGTTCGTTCATTGGGGTGCGGCGCACGTGTTTTTCAACATGCTCGGGCTGTGGTTTCTGGGGCCCGCTGTGGAGGCCGCTCTCGGTTCCGTGAAGTTCTTTTTTGCCTACCTTACCTGTGGCGCTGGTGGAATGCTGTTTGCCTGGGCCGTTGCCTCCGTACTCCACCACGACTCGGCTATGATTCTCCTCGGCGCCTCGGCAAGCGTGCTTGGGCTCGTAGGAATTCAAGCTGCATTCGCACTCACGACATTCCGGAGAACCGGGAGCCTCGGCGCTAAAGCCCAATTAACGGCGATGACCCAGATCATCGTACTTCAGACGATATTTGACTTTATGGTTCCTCAGGTGAGCTCAACAGCCCACGTCGGCGGAGCGGCAGTTGGATTTGCGATGGGAATGTTCCTGGCAAGGGCGGGCAGAGGGGCTAGAAGTTTGGCCTAACCCGTATCGCCTGTTCGGCCCTTCGGCCTCACAGGTTCTCATCCCCCTTAAGGTCATCTAGAAACAAATATAATGGCGGAGAGAGGGGGATTCGAACCCCCGATACGGCTTTTAGGCCGTATAACGATTTAGCAAACCGCCGCCTTCAGCCACTCGGCCATCTCTCCGGGGAAGGGCTTTTCGTAACTACTGC
>JBIIYC010000158.1:0-6231 GCA_044347025.1 Bdellovibrionota bacterium | reverse complement strand
GCCAATCGAGAGCGCGTCGTCGGCAAGGTTCGAGCGCTGATCCCAAAACTGCTCGAAGTCATGCATGATGCCGACATTAAAAAATTCCTTAACGACCAGGTTGAGGAGGTCGTGCGGAGCACGGATCTCGCTCGTGCATCGGCGAAGGGGTTGCGGATGCTCACCTCGAATCAGATGCATGAAGTGTTGCTTGACGAGCTCCTTCAGCAGCTGCAGGGCTTCTTTAGGTCGAATCAGCTGTGGTTTAGACAGCAGCTCCGGGAGGCAAGTCCGTGGTTCGTTCCAGAGATAGTCGATCGCAAGATCTTCGACTCGATCGTGTCAAAGACGGAGCAGACCTTTTCGGATGCGCTTAGCAATCGGAACCATGAGTTTCGTCGACGTCTCTTGGACTCGCTCTACGGCATAATTGTTAAGCTTGAGACCTCTGACGAGCTGCAGAAGAAGGGAGAGGAGTTCAAGCAGGCCCTGCTAGCGAGTGAAGGCTTCCGAGAGTATATCGGAGCGCTGCGAGACGGAATATTGGCCGCAATCGATACAGATAGTCAGAAGCGGGATTCGGTGTTGTTGGGGGCCGTTGAGAAGGTGCTGCTCAACATCGTTGATACCCTTTCGACCTCACCGAAGTTACAGCATAAGCTCAACCGTATTATTCGCGGCATGCTGAGCACCCTCGTAGGGCAGGAGAGCACGTATGTAGCGGACCTCATCGCCAAAACAATTGACGGCTGGGATACCAAAACGCTGGTGTCTAAGCTGGAGGAGCAGGTGGGGGCAGATCTTCAGTACATCCGTATCAACGGAACCCTGGTCGGTGGACTCGTTGGTTTAGCGTTGTACGGCGTTGGCGTATTGGTGCAGGGATAGCGCTGCACCAACACGCCAGTGAGTAGTTACGGTCGCGCCGCGTAGTGCTTTGCAACAACGTCCCAGTTAAGAACGTTCCAAACGGCGTCGAGGTAATCGGCGCGTCGATTTTGGTAGTTCAAGTAGTACGCGTGCTCCCACACATCAACTCCGAGGATCGCATGCTTGCCCTCCATAATCGGGTTGTCCTGGTTAGGAGTCGACACGATTGCGAGTGAGCCGTCTCGGTTTGATACGAGCCATGCCCAGCCTGAGCCAAATCGACCGAGGCCAGCTGTCTTGAACTTCGCCTTGAACTCATCAAAGTTGCCAAACGCTGCATCAAGAGCCTTCGCAAGCTCGCCGGTTGGCACATCGCTACCGCCTGGTGTCAGGAGGTTCCAGAAGAACTCGTGATTCCAATGCCCACCGCCGTTGTTACGAACGGCAGTACGGATAGCATCAGGTACCGTGTCTAAGTGCGCCAAGATATCTTCTAGAGAGCGCTTGGCTATCTCTGGCTGGTCTTTCAGAGCGTTATTCAAGTTTGTGACGTACGTGGCATGGTGCTTGCCGTGGTGGATCTCCATCGTGCGAGCATCGATGTGCGGCTCTAGTGCGTCAGTTGGATAGGGAAGGGGCTTTAATTCAAATGTCATCGTCGACTCCGGGTACATAAACAGGGAAATGACACCCCCTTCATAGCCCTCTGAGGGCCGTACTGGCAAGGGTTTGTTGCGGATAACTGACAGCTATCAGCCCCGTTTTGCGGCCGTCCGGGCTCTGTGGGCGATACGAGCGAGCTCCTCGGCGCTGACGCCCACAAGAATAACGCCACCGATGATCGCGAACTCCAGTTGGGTGGGTATATCCACCAATACAATAGCGTTTCGGAGCACCTGCATCAGGGTGGCACCAACAAGTAGTCCTAGGATACTCGATTCGCCACCGCGGAGACTGCATCCCCCTAGCACGGCGGCTGCAATTGCATAGAGCTCGTAAAAGTTTCCGAAGTCGGAGGGTTGGGCTGAGTTCACGTCTAATACGAAGAGCATAGCGCCGAACCCAGCCAATCCGGCACAGAGGGTGTAGGCGATCACCGTAATTCGATCGGCGTTCACGCCACTGTATCGAGCTGCTGTGTCATTTTTCCCCACAGCCTTCAGGTAGAGCCCCAACGGTGTGTAATTCATCAGAACTGCAGCGAGCGCGGCGATGGTGAGTGTAATGAACACCACAGCGGGGATGCCTATCGGAAGGAGCCCTCCAAGATCGAACTTGGCGAGGGCGAGACTCCGGAGCGCTCCGAACTCAGTTCCGAAACCCTGTGTCTGATCGCCGGTGATTCCCCGAGTAACCCCCCGATAGAGTAGTAGTCCACACAGTGTAACGATGAAGGGCTGTAATTTGAGGCGAGTGATGAGAAGTCCGTGACAGGCACCCAGTGTAACAGCTGTTGCGAGGAGGGCCGGAATAGCTATCCAAGCTGTTATATCGTGCGTTGTAACCATCCAGGGGAGAAGCGTTCCGACGAGGCACACCATTGACCCGATTGAGAGATCTATTCCACCTGCGGTGATGACGAACGAGACAGCGATGCTCAGGAGTCCAAAGAGGGCAGTGCGCCGCAGGAGATTCTCAACATTAACTGGCGCCAGGAAGCGATCGTTAGCCAGATACGTGCAGAGGCACGCGACGAGCAGGAGGAGAATGAGCCCGAGGTTCTTCTTCATGCAGCCTCCTCTGGATGTGGTGATGCGAGTTTCATAATTGCCTCCTCTGAAAATGCCTCTCGCGAGATCTCTCCTGTAATTGCACCCTCACTCATAACAAAGAGCCGATCGGCGATGCCGATGGCTTCCTCCATCTCGCTTGAGACAAAGAGAATAGCCATCCCTTGTTCCGCTAGAGTAAACAGTTGCGAGTAGATCTCACGGCGTGCGCCAACGTCGACACCACGTGTCGGCTCATCGAGGAGAAGCACCGTTGGGTGTATAGAGAGACATTTTCCCAGTACTACTTTTTGCTGATTACCACCTGAGAGCTCTCCGATCGGTTGTGCCGGCCCTGTACAGCGAACTCCGAGGCTCTCGATCTGACGCTTTGCGGAAGCCCATTCGTCTCGGCGCGAGCGCAGCAAGCGGGGGGCTGATCCGCCAAGCATGTTAAGAGCGACCGAGTCCTTGATTGAGAACGAGCTCACAATTCCTTGCTCTTTTCGATCTTCAGGCACGAGTGCGATGCCGGCGCGACATGCATCGTGTGGAGAGCGTATCGAGTGTTGCGAGCCGTGAAGGTCGATCGATCCAGATACTACGCGCCGTACTCCATATACCGCTTCAAGCAGCTCCGTTCGACCGGAGCCTATTAGACCAGCGATGCCCACAATCTCTCCCGAGTGAACTGTGAAGGTGCTCGGTGTGTGCTTAGCAGTTGGGCGAAGGTTCGTGATGGTCAGCGCTGGTGCCCCACGGGTCCGCGGTCGATACCCGTACATATCGTTAAGCTCTCGCCCTACGATGAGTGAAATGAGTCCGTTGTGATCGATGTTTGGGGCCGCACGGTCGCCACTATTCCTGCCATCTTTGAGAGCTACGGCGCGATCTGAGATGCGTGTTACCTCCGAGAGTCGGTGCGAAACATAGATGCTGGAGATCCCCGACTTGCGAAGGTGGGTAATAACAGAGAGTAGAAGCTCCCCATCATGATCACTGAGACTGGAGGTTGGTTCATCGAAGATGATAAGGTGCGAGTTGTACGAAAGTGCCCGGGCGATCTCAACCAGCTGCTTTTGAGCCGTGGAGAGCGATCCAACGAGACGATCCGGGGCGAGGTCGCTGTGAAGTCGTGCCAGCGCACGACCGGCACATTCGCGCATTGCGTTACGGTCCAAAAATCCATACCGGAGTGGCTCGCGCCCGAGTGAGATATTTTCCGCGATCGTGAGGGTGTCGATGAGGCTCAGCTCCTGATGAACTATCCCGATGCCTGCATCGATGGCGTCCCCGGGACCTTCGAAACTCACGGAGCGTCCTCGCCATCGGATCGTTCCTGCGTCGGGCGGGGTGATGCCGGCCAGTATCTTTCCCAGGGTGCTTTTGCCGGCTCCATTTTCGCCGACTATAGAGACAATTTCGCCTTCAGAGACCGTAAGACTCACATCGCACAGCACTCGATTGGTGCCGTATGATTTTGAGATCCCAGTAGCCTCCAGAAGGTTCGTCATTTCAAGGCCATCTTCTTTTTGAGCTCGTCCGAGAAGGAGTCAACGTTGCTGAGGTCCACGGTCCGTGCCGGTATGTCGATGAATTTTGATTCCGGAATTGCGTTCGGGACGCCTGCCAGTATGTCCCGCAGGAGCTTGACCGATTGAAATCCGTATTCGTAGGGATTCTGGACTACGGTTGCAACAATGGAGCCCTCCCGTACACCTTGGAGGGTTTCGTCCGCCTCGTCAAAATAGAAGAGCTTGATGACTCCCTGTTTGCCGGTTTGTTTTAAGGCTTCCAAGCATAGAGGCGCATTGTATGCAAAGAGTCCGATCATCCCCGCCAGTTGTGGATATCGTAGAAGCGCATCTTCGCAATTCGCTTTTGCCTTAACCCGATCAAACTGGTCGGTGAGCGTCACGACGAAGCTGTAGCCATTCCCCGATATCTCAGAGCCGGGAGGATCGTAGCGCGCTGGGTCGAAGCTTCGGTCTAAAACCTCATCGATGACACCCTGGCGGCGTTTGCGCGCGTTGTCCTGTTCAACTCGGCCGATAAAGATCGCGAGCGATCCACCCTGTGGAAGAGCTTTTTTGATGACGGTGCCCAACATCCTACCGGCTTGGTAGTTATCCATCCCGACGTATGCCAGTCGATTCGATCCAGGAGCGTCAGAGTCGTGTGTAATCAGTTTTGTCTGAGAGGCGGCTTCATTAACGAGGCTCGTTTGGTTGGCGGCATCGATAAGGCTGATCGCAATCCCATCGATCCCGCGCACGAGAAGATCTTCCACTATGCGCTTTTGATCTGCGATGCCCTCCGCAGGCATGTGAACGGAGACCTTTACGCCTGTCTCCCGACCTGCCGCCTCGGCACCGAGGGCAGCGATCGTCCAGAATGAGGCCACACCGTTCGAGATATATGCGATATGTGGAGTCTGGGGGGCGGAGTTGTGGTGGTTTTTACACCCAAGCGACAGAGCCACGAGTGTTGCGATGCAAACGGATACAAAGGATATCTTGGTAGGCATGGCAACGATTATGAGCACACTATGCCGAAGGAAGCGAGGCAAAACCCTTCGTCAACGAGACCATGAACGTCAAGGGCCTCATACCCGAAACAAAGAATTCTCGTTTCCGGGCCTGCTCATAGAGGAGGCTCCGAAATTAGAGTATCCGTGGGTTTTGACAGGCTAACCCGGGCGGTCAGCCCGTCATGCTAGCGGCACTCGACCTATCAGCGGCGAGACATCCTTGCAAAGCGCGCCCGAGACCTACTGTTGGTTCCTGTGATCGATGTCTCAAACGCCCGACATACAGAGGTCATGCGATTGAGCCCATCCGAGGCGCGAGAATTATCGAGCGGACTCTTTACTGAGGCGGTTTGATAAAAGTTAGAAGTATCGAGGCTTGCGGCGATAGCGATCCTCTTGAAGTAACGGATGTTCGCTCCAAGGGCTCCTTGAAAGGTTGCGGCGCCGTTAACCAGGCGTCCAGTCGTTGGTTGGCAGGCATAGGTTCGACCGTAGGTATCTTGGGTAAACAGTCGAACCACGGCTTTGCTCGAACTCGCACCATCCGAGAATGCAATCGTGAGTGGCGATGTTGGGGTGATGTTGCTTGTCGGCGCGATCTGCATCTTCGGCCGGGGCTTTGGTGTCGGTTTCGGTTTTACAGGCGCCGATGTCGGCGCGATTGTCGGCGTTCGCGTGGGGGTGATCGTCGGTGTCGGTGTGGCGGTTCGGGTAGGAGTTGCTGTGGGGGTGAACGTCGGCGTTGCTGGCACTGAAGTTGGGGTGCTGGTTGGCGTGCTTGTAGGGGTTGGCGTGGCTGTTTGTATTGGGGCAGCTGTTTCCGTTGGTTGAGGGGTGGCGGTCTCTGACTGGGTGGGCACGGGTGTCGGGGTCGCGGTGGCTGGACATACGGCCTCTGCTGCCGTTACAGCGCCATAGGCGTTTGCGATCGCCCCTGTGGCGACTTTGTTAGTGAGGGAGGAGTAGGCAACTCCGTTGTTGAGAATAGCGTCCTTTACTTGCGAGACGCTGAGGGAGCCTCCGCAGATCGCCTGCGTCACGACCGCGATCCCTGAAACCTGAGGTGCGGCCATCGACGTTCCACTCGCATATGCGTAGCCGTTGTTCAGCCAGCAGCTAATGATGCTCGACCCAGGGGCGCCG
>JBIIYC010000157.1:0-6253 GCA_044347025.1 Bdellovibrionota bacterium | reverse complement strand
TCACGTTGAACGGACATACTCTTGAGGATATGGCGCAAGGGCATGCAAGTCAGTGGATCACTGGAGCGGTAAATGCTCCAGACATCGATGATCAGGGGCAGCCGCATGAGGACGAGCGACTTCGCCAGGTTCGGCGGTGTGAGGTTAAGGATGGAAGGCTCTTCATTTCGGTCGGGCCCCGGGTCTAAGGGGTCCTTAGCAGGGTGGTGGAAAACGGCTCCGGCTCGGCATGAGTGGTCCATGGCGCGCGTAGTGCAAACGCAGGCGGGCTATCTCAGCAGATTCACGAAGGATTTTTTGGGGTCTTCAACCAAGGGGCACTGAAGCTGCCGGGGTGCGCAAGGGGAAGTATCTATTCCCACCTGGCGGGTACATGGCACAGTGCCACCACGACGAGAGTAGCTACGTGATTGGAGGGACCCTCCATAACTGACCCAGGAGATACGAGACGTGACACTTCAAGGTAGTCCTACAAACGTTCGCGGAACCCGCGGTCAGCAGGCAGCGCGAGCAGTCGAGCTTCCTCAGACGATCGTAGGTGGTGTGGAGATAGCCTACGCGGCCGAAGCGCTGGGGTGCGCGAGCTCCGATGTGCGTGGCGCGACTGATAGATTGCGATCCTTAGCAACGACAGCTGCGATTAGGTTTGGAGTCCAGCAGTCATCGGTGTCGAATGTGGCTCATGCGATATCTCTTCCCGAGGGACGAGCCGGTACTGAAGTTATGATAGCGAGTGGCATCACTCGTAATCAGGCGTGGGACCGTCTGGCTTCACGGATGCGAATCCCAGAGAACGAACCCCTCCTTGGTGCGCACTTTGTGGCTTCTTCCACTTCCGACTTTGCCCAACTTGTAGCGGAGATCCGCGCGTTGAGACTGGAGCTCAACGACCTCACGCCGATCGCTCCCGAAATGATTCGCGGTCTGAAGTATGCCCTTCCGCGCCTCAGAGAGATCTCAACGCAGAGGGATTGCGAGCCGGAGTTGCGAGCATTCATGGTGAATTGCGTTCGACAGGTATCGATAGCATGCGCAGTCGGCGCTGAATGGACCCGGGTGACTCCCCGCGAGATGGCGTTTTTTAGGGCGTTAGAGGAGCAGGGCCTGCTCGCTCTCGCAGAACGGAAGCACGACCTTGCGGTCGCACATCAGCTGCTTCGGCCAGTAGGCATGAAGGCAGAGTTTGTCCCGGAGCGAAATCAGGTCGAGCCATTTTTGCTGCGGACTGGGTATCACAAGACGAGTCTGTTTCAGCGCGGCTCACCGTATTTTGCAGCCCTCTTGGATAATCCAGAGTATACCTGGCCTCAGCCCGTTCGCACCTTTCTGGGCGATCTCCTCGCGGCACGGACGGAGTATGAGGATGGGGGCAAGTCTAATCTCGGTGCGCTACGAGATGCCGAAAGGCGGGCGTTTCGGGTGTTACTTGCCGGCTTGCGATCTTCATCCTCCTGACGCTACGGGGAGGTCCCCGAGGCGATTCCGGTCAACACGACGTTATATTATCGCGAGTGCGAGCCACTGGTGGGCGACCGAGAAGTGAGTCGGACGTCTTTCGGCACTGCATAAACGGTGGGCAGCCGTGGGAAGTGAGCTGGGTGGGTAGTCAGCTCGCCAGGCGGCGCAAAAAAGTACGCGTTGGCACATCCATCAGCGCGGCGCATTCATCATAAGTAAGCGGGGTTGCGACAGTTAATCGGAGCCTTGCGTCGATGCCCCGGAGAACCGACTCGTGACCGCTAAGCCCCCAATTCCCGAACCACCTTCGCCTTCAGACTTCTGTGTCTTGAATGGGCGGGATGACGCTCGTCTGAGCGATGTGGAGCGATTGACGGTCCTGGGAGGAGCGAGTCTCGATCGGGTCCTTGGAAGACTGGGCAGAAGCCTCTCCACTGTTACTCTTGATACCTTTTCGCCGGGGCTCGACGTCTCATCACTCAAGACCAGTCAGATCAAGCTTCACATGCTTCGCAAGGCGGGCGAAATTGAGAAGCTCTTTGTTGCTCCAGCTGTGGCGCCGCAGGCAACGGTTACGCACATTCATGGCTTTCCGAGTGGTGGAGTCTACGACCTTGAATTTCCATCGCAGTTTCCGGAGCGAGACTGGGCGCACGATCTTGACTACTCCTCGGCTGAGGCCAACACGACCTCATATGTTCGGTTGTGGGAGCATGCTGGCTCTCAGAGTGATCGCACTACGATAGTTGCCATTCATGGGTGGACGATGGGAGACCAGCGGGTGAACTCATTGGCCTTTCTTCCAGGGCTCTTCTATCAACTCGGGTGCAATGTGGCGCTGGTAGAGCTTCCCTTCCACGGGCGCAGGCGTCCGCAGGGTCTCCCGGAGGATCTTCCACTCTTCCCAAGTGCAGATCCAATCCGGACCTGCGTTGCGATGGCGCATGCACTGTATGACTTGCGAAGGTTGAAGCTGTATTTGGAGCAGCGAGGGCATCGCCGAATTGCGTGTGTTGGTATGAGCCTCGGTGCGTATGTTGGCGCACTGTGGGTCTCGCTTGACGTAGTCGCCCGTGCAGCGTTCCTCGTTCCTCTCGTTTCCATGGGGGATATGGCCGTCGACCTGTTTAAGCGAAGCTGTTCAGGTAGCGTCTCTGAGGAACTTCTCATCGATCTCTTCTCTGACCACTCGCCGCTCAAACGACAACCAGCCACGCCACAGCGTTCTATCATGGTGATTGGGGGTGAGGGGGATCATCTCGTGCCGAGAAGTCAAATTACTCTCCTGCAGAAGGAGTGGCCTCATGTTACGGTCGAGTGGGTGCACGGAGGGCACGCTGCCGGAACTAATCGCACACAGGTCTTTGACCGTATTGCACAGTTTTTAACCGGCGAGGTAACTCCGAGCCGTTCATAGAAGGTTACGTATGTCAGAATCATCACGCCCACTACATCCGGATAGTCCAGCGAAAGGTCTCTTCCTCGGAGAGATTCGTATGGAACAGCTCGCGCCGTTCCCGAAGATATCGGCGGCAGAGCGAGAGACGCTAGCCCTTGTGATCGAATCGATCGATCGGTTTATGGCTAACAAGGGGGAAGACTTCCGTGCGTATGATGTTAAGGGCGAGCAGCCTGCCGAGTACGTCGATCAGCTCAAGGAGTTGGGGCTGTTCTCTCTGATTATCCCCGAGGAGTTCTCCGGCCTGGGGCTATCGAATTCCGGGTACTCGCGAGTATTGCAACAGACGAGTCGGTACGATGCATCTACATCGCTCACAATCGGTGCACACAGCTCCATCGGCTTGAAAGCGCTCCTCCTCTTTGGTACGCCGGAGCAGAAGGCGCAGTACCTACCGCGGCTCGCCACCGGCGAATTAATCGCTGCGTTTTGCCTCACGGAGGCTGGATCGGGATCCGATGCGGCATCGGTAAAGACGCATGCGGTAAAGAACGCCGATGGCTCGTGGACCCTCAATGGTGAAAAGATCTGGATTACCAACGGCGGAACGGCGGGGTTCTATTCAGTCTTTGCGAAGACAGAGGGCGCTGGCGGCAAGATGACAGGTTTCATCGTTGAGCGCGATTGGCCTGGCGTCTCGACCGGTCCCAAAGAGGACAAGATGGGCATTCGCGCATCGTGCACAACAACCGTTCGCTTCGATAACGTGCGAGTGCCGGCTGAGTGCGTCCTGGGCGAAGAGGGCAAGGGCTTCAAGGTCGCTATGGCTGTTCTCAACAACGGACGCACCGGTCTCGGTGGCGGCTGTGTTGGTGCGATGAAACGGCTGATTGAGCTCTCGGTAGGGCAAGCCACACAGCGTAAGCAGTTCGGAAAGAGTATTTCGGAGTTTCAGTTAATCAAGGACAAAATTGCGCTCATGACTATGCTCTGCTTTGCATCGGAGAGTGTGGTTAGTGTGGTCGGGCATCTGATTGATTCCGGTGTCGAGGACTTCTCTGTTGAAGCGGCGATGAGTAAGGTCTTTGTGTCGGAGGCCCTGTGGACGGTTGCTGATGAAGCGCTGCAAATAGCGGGGGGTAACGGTTTCATGCGGGAGTTTCCGTATGAGCGAGTTGTTCGAGACTGCAGAATCAATCGCATCTTTGAAGGAACCAATGAGATTCTGCGGCTCTTTATTGGCTTATCTGGCGTCAAGGAGCCCGGAGAGAATCTCGCTGACGTGGCCAGAAGCGTGAAGGGGATCTTTAACGACCCAATCAAGGGTTTCGGTGTCCTGTCGGAGTACGCATCAAAAAAGGTTGGTCAGATTACGAGTATCGGAAGGAGTCGCTGCGAGGGGGTGTCCGCGTCCCTCCAGAGCGAATCGGTCGCGCTTGAGCAGGGTGTCGCGAAGCTTGCCCAGTCGGTTGAGATGGTTCTCAAGCGGTACCGTAAGGGTATCATTGAGCAGCAGCTCGCCACGAAGCGTTTGGCTGATGTTGCAACGGACCTCTTTGTTGGCATGTGCGTGGTCTCGCGGATTTCTTCTCTGATTTCAGAGAAGGGCGAGGCTGCCTGTGCCGATGAGCTGCGTATCGCGAAGGTGTTCACGCAGTTTTCACGTGGCCGAATATCGTCCAATCTGCGTGCGCTGGTACGCAACGCCGATTCCGAGGCGGTTAGCCTCGCAGACTCGGTTCTTGCCAGGGGCGGCTACGGATGGGATGTCTTGTAATCGGCGAAATCTCACCGTACATTTTGAACTG
The DNA here is from genome assembly GCA_044347025.1 of Bdellovibrionota bacterium. GTDB lineage: Bacteria > Bdellovibrionota_C > UBA2361 > UBA2361 > OMII01 > OMII01. Next base: position 1,588 of record JBIIYC010000157.1, on the reverse strand, counting down.
CTATCGGTATATTCGTGAGGCATGCCATGCAAAAGTTGTGGGGTGGACGGTTTTCGGCATCAGCAGATTCGTTCGCGGAGGAGTTCGGCGCATCAATTAGCTTTGATAAGCGCCTTGCGCCGTTTGACATTCAGGGAAGCATCGCGCATGCGACGATGCTCGGAGCAACCGGCATTATCTCGACAGACGAGAGCGATAGTATCGTGAAGGGGCTCGTGCGGGTACGTGAGCGACTCGAGCGCGGGGAGCTTGAGTTTAGGCTCTCTGATGAAGATATTCACATGAATATTGAGCGGTACCTAACGGAAGAGATCGGTCCCGTTGCTGGTAAGCTTCACACCGCGCGTAGTCGTAACGATCAGGTGGCGACCGACTTTCATCTGTTTATTCGTGCGTCACTTGTTGAGACCGTGCATGCGCTGCGGGAGCTACAAAAGGCTCTTGCCGAGCAGGCCAAGATTCATCAAACCGTCATTCTTCCGGGGTATACGCATCTACAACGTGCCCAGCCCGTGTTCTTCTCGCAGCACCTCTTGGCATATGTTCAGATGGTGCAGCGTGATATCGATCGTGCGGTCGATCTGTGGAAGCGAGCCAATGTCTCACCACTTGGTGCAGGAGCTCTTGCAGGAACAACCTTTCCGATAGATCGAGAACTCGTAGCCAAGCTTCTTCGGTTTGACGGTGTGTACGAGAATAGCATGGATGCGGTGAGTGATCGTGACTTTGTGCTTGAGTATCAAGCGCTCAGCGCAATATCGATGATGCACCTCTCACGCTTATGCGAAGAGATTATTATCTGGACCTCCGGCGAGTTCGGATATATCGAGCTACACGACTCACTATCCACGGGCAGTAGCATGATGCCACAAAAGAAGAATGCCGATTTTGCGGAGCTTGTTCGAGGCAAGACCGGCCGCGTATACGGGGCTCTTCTCTCGTTGCTCACTACCATGAAGGGCCTCCCTCTAACCTATAATAAAGATATGCAAGAGGACAAAGAAGGTGTGTTCGATACGGTCGACACCTTGATCGGGTCTCTCACTGTTGTGGCGTCGATGGTACGAACGTGGAAGGTACGAGCCGATGCGATGCGTACGAGCGCTGAGAGCGGATTTACTAACGCAACCGATGCAGCGGATTACCTCGCCAAGAAGGGCCTTCCGTTTCGCGAAGCGCACGAAGTGGTTGGAAAATTAGTGCGGTACTGTATTGAGCAACGAAAGAGTCTGCTTGATCTCACGCTTGCTGATTTTAAGTCATTCTCGCCGATCTTCGAGCAGGATGTATTTGACGATCTTACCCTCGAGGCTGTTGTGAATCGTCGTAACAGTCGGGGTGGAACCGGCGCGCAATCGATCTCAACCCAGTTGGAGTTGAGCGCCACCCTCCTGAAGCGATCTGAGGAGTGGCTTTCAAGCGCGCGCTCGGTTGTCATGTTTTAAGGCTCATCGACGGAATTAGTGGGTAGTAGCGGGGCAGAGCTACGGCATAACCCGCTGAGTTTCCGTCTAAAAACGAGGTTATTACGTGCACGAGCAGGTGCACGTGAACGGCCCGATATCATCAAAAAGCACCCACTAAAAAC
>JBIIYC010000156.1:0-6265 GCA_044347025.1 Bdellovibrionota bacterium | reverse complement strand
AAAGATCGTAGCTGGCTTCGATGTTCAGGGTGTCGCTGAAGCGCTGTGGAATCTCTATCAAGGGATGAATGCTGATAAGGATGCACGGATTACCGATATCTTGCTTGACTGTACAGAGAAGCAAGTCCGCGAGGTGCGGGAGGAATTTATCCTTATTCCGTATAAATTGCTCGCACGACAGATCCATGGATTTCTTGGGCAATCAGGCACCGACACGCAGGTTGCTGCGCGTCGCAGTATCGGTAAAACCGAGGTGTATGAACAGAAGAAGAAATCAGCGTTTCGAGCCCGTGATGACATGCGAGCGCTTCGATACCTTCTCCTCGGTCGAAGTGCAGACGAAGTTGCAATCGTCAATCGGTTCTACCTCGAATTCTGTCCCTCCCATGCAAGCGAATTTGAATCCAGCATTGAAGCACACGTACGACGGCAGGTTTCGCAGGGTGACTTCGAGCGCTTGGGCAATATCCTCATCGGATGGGCTCCGCACCAAGAAGCAGCGGCGATTCATGAGATTTTGTACCCGAAGAGCATGACGTCTGAGATCGATGATCAACTGAGCGATCCTCGTGACGTAGTGGATCGAGATCATATGCAGGGAATAGGGCCTTTTCTGCGGCGCTTCAAGAAGCGGCGCATGTGGCATGACAAGGATAGCGCATACTATCGGGTGCTCAACCAATTCGAGATTATAGCAGAGCATGTCGCAGCGATGACCTCTGATCGATTCCTCGCGACGAATGACGCGCTCCACGAGATGTACGGCTATGAACTTGATCCAACGATGTTCCCCTCCTTGGCGTTGTTTGATGCCCGGCGAGTGGCGATATCGATGCATGAGCGTATAGGGTGTGCGGGAGACTTCTTCGAGATAATTCAACCGCTCCTGTTCGTGCCGCCGCGGCAGTGTCTCGAAGTTCAATGTGCCTATGAGGCGTTGTTTGGTTCGCCTTTGTCAGTTGATATCGAGAAGCGAATCTCCCACGTTCTCGGTAAAGGCGGGTTGGTGGAACTCCCGGTCTTACTCGATCGTTACATGAATGGACACGGTCGCTGGCCTTTGAATATCGATATCATGGCGCGATATCGCGGTGACGAGCCACCGCCGAACGTGTGGCAGCATCATTATCGTAATGCGGAAGAGGACGAGGCGGCCGCAGTGCTATTGGCAGAGACGATGGACGATGATGGAGTGGTGGGTTCGTTGGATCGCCGAATTCGAGAGCTACTTTTTGATCGAAGTTATGATCAGCTCAATCGAATTGAGCGCGCCTTTTACGATTTAACGGATCCGCACATGCCTCTGCTGGCAGCGCTTAAAGAGTGTCTTTCCCCAGACACCTACCAGACCATCGAGCTGATGTTAGCCGGTGTCGATGGTGCTGGATTAGCTGCTCACATCCACGATGATCCTGCCTCTGCTGCGGTACTGCGAGACATTCCCTCTCGCCATGTTCAGACTATTCGAAACATCTTTGAGAAGACATACTTTGTCTCACTTGATGAATATGTCCTGCAAAAGCTGGGGGACCCAAGCGAAGAGGAGGTGCTTATCGAAGCGCTCTCGGCGGTGCTTCTTCCGGAGGTATTTGAGGCTCGACGACTCTTTGCGCGCTTGAAGCGGGATTCAACAGCAGAGCACGAAAGCTTACGCCGAAACTGGTCGGGGGCCTTGCCACGGATTATGGCGTTTGAGCGGAGCTTCGACCGTGCATTTCCGCGCCTTCGTTTGCAGCTCAAGATCCTCGCAGCTCGCCAAATCCTCTCACCGCAGCTGTTTGCTGAGACGGTATTGTGTCTTGAGGGGATCGACCCAGATATCAACCAACGCATGTTAGAATGCTTTGATGCCGTCGATATCCATTCGTTACTGGAGATACTTCGTCGCCACAAGCATGATCAGCGGACTATTGAAGAAACGTACGATCTGCTCAATCCGGACGCCCAACTGCGCAGGGCGGTAAAGGAGATGAAGGTAGACCTCGACCTGATTAATGAAACACTTCTTCACATCGAGGGATACTCGGCGCTTGATGTCGCTCGAGAGCTCTACGAAGCGAGCGAACGATTGTCAGGTGATGAGCTAGGCGCCGTGGTGAGGGACATACTGGCAGTGCCGACGGCGCAGCATCCAAATTCGCGGATCCCGGCCGACATCAACTGGATGGACGAAATGACGTTCCAAATCGCGTTGGCATTCCGACGAGAATATAGAATCGATTTCATCCTCGGATGTCGTAAGAAGGGAGTCGGCGAGAACCTCTTGGAAGAGCTTACTGGGCGAGTATACGGGCTTGAGATCTGCGCGTCCGCCCGCGAGCTTTTCAACCTGATCAAGATGAACAAAGAGGGAACTCCACTTCCGGAGTTTGCAGAGCAACGTATCTGTTCCTACCTTGAGAGTCGCGGTGCTCGGCACCGTGAACGACTCGTGCATGCGTACAATTCATTTTGGGCCCTCACGCCTGGGTACTCGAGCCTAATCGACGACGTCTCGAAATTCTTCAAAGACACGACGATCAAAAGAAAGATGGTTGCGATGCTGATTGGTGCCGCTGGCGATGCGAAGAGCGGACCGGGGAGTCCGGTCGTGCTTCACTAGCAGGGTGATGAAAACTCGTTCCCTCCTGAGTATCGTAAGAGACCCGGCTTAGCGAGGGATTCCACGCGACGTATCCAACACAGGTGCAGACAATTCTGCCAAATGCGGCATCGTTTGCCACCCTACGAGTAGCCTCTCGTACGCTCCTGCGTCAGCGCCGGAGTTGCGTGTCCGCCTGTACGAGTAGTGTTTCAGTCGCCTCCCACGATATGCAGGCATCGGTAATCGACACTCCATAGCGCAGTGGGCCCTTGCCGAGATCCTGCCTCCCCTCATGGAGGTTGCTCTCCAACATCCATCCAACGATCGAGGTGCTGCCACTCGTAATCTGGTGCAATACATCGTTGAACACGAGGGCTTGTCGATTGTGGTCTTTGTTTGAGTTGCCGTGGCTACAGTCGACTATGATATTTGGCTTTACGCCGTTACGCTCCATTAACTGCGCAGTGGTTGTTACACTCGCCTCGTCGTAATTGGGCGATTTTCCACCACGCAATACTATGTGTCCGTACTTGTTGCCGCGCGTTTGCACGACTGAACATTGGCCCAGTTGATTAATACCGAGAAAGCGATGTGGATGAGCGGCTGAAGTTATTCCATTAATCGCGATCTGAATGTTGCCATCAGTGCCGTTTTTGAATCCCACAGGGGAGGAGAGACCGCTCGCCATCTCCCGATGGGTTTGACTCTCAACGGTGCGAGCACCGATCGCTGTCCACGAGATAAGGTCTCCGATGTATTGTGGCACGATCGGATCAAGCGCCTCGGTGGCGATCGGCAAACCGGTCTCAGCCACCGACATGAGAAGCTTGCGAGCAACGTAGAGCCCCTCTTCGACGTGGAATGAATCATCCAGTCGGGGATCGTTGATAAGCCCCTTCCAGCCGGTTGTAGTGCGCGGTTTTTCGAAATACACCCGCATGAGGAGGACCATGGTGTCCTTCACGCGGTCTGCCAGGAGGGCGAGCTTTTTGGCATACTCAAGGGTAGCCTCGGGGTCGTAAGCGGCACAGGGGCCTATGATGACCAGCTTCCGAGAATCCTTTCGGTCGAGGATTCGCTCAGTCACACGGCGAGACTCCGTTATCTGGTCCTCAAGGTCCGTAGAGAGCGGGAGCTTTGCTTTTACGTCAGCGGGGGTTGGAAGGGCATCGACGGCGTCAACGCGGATATTTTCGGTGGTAACCATACATCGGGTCTCGTATATGTCACCTCTCAACGAGAGGCTTGGGGGCTATGAATATTGTGAAGGAAAGAAACGAATATTACCCGCGGTGCGGGAAGTAGAAAAAGCTGGAAGAAAATCGCCAAGTTCGTTTCATGATTTAACCAGAGTACGGGGACTTCGTGGGGAAGTCAATCAAAAAGAATCCGGCGGCTGAGATCATTGCCGAACCGGGACCGGCCCAGTATGGTTGACCCCATGAGCCTAAAACACACGATATTCGGCGGTCTAACCGGAGCTACCGCTTCACAGAACGAACCGCTCTACCCCTTGATGGTGCTCAATCGCAAAGGTGAGTTGGAAGACCTGGCGCGTTACCGTGGTAAGGTCCTGCTGGTGGTAAATACGGCCTCGAAGTGCGGCTTTACCCGGCAGTACGATGCTCTGGAGTCGTTGTATAAACAGTATGAGGGGCAGGGACTCGTGGTGCTGGGTTTTCCAAGCAACGACTTTGCGGGCCAAGAACCGGGGTCCGACGGAGAGATAGAGTCCTTCTGTAGGATTAATCACGGCGTGACATTTCCGCTCTTTCCGAAGGCGTCAGTCCGGGGAGATGGTATGCAGCCGGTGTTCCGTGCCCTTACCACGAGAGGACCACAAGACCTCCGCGGACAGGTAAAGTGGAACTTTGAAAAGTTCCTAATCGATAGGGAGGGGCGACTTGTTGGTCGTTGGCGGTCATGGGTGTCTCCCTCGTGGGGTGTGTTCCAGCGAAGTGTTGCAAAGGTATTAACCGACTCGTAGCGAAAAGCAGTATACGGCGATTGCAGGAGCTGGGTTAGCAGGGTGGTGAGAAAAGACTTCCTGTTGCGCATTTCGATAGTTTGACTGCAACTTCGTTGGAACCGCCGAAAAAATCCTCAACGTATCTCAGAGGATACGCCTCCGGTTTTTTCGTCGTCTCCGCCTTGTTTCTTCAAAACTCTCAAAATGCTCAGTACGGAACCTTTTTTCACCACTGTGCTAGGCGCCGCTGGCGCTTTGAAGTGCCTTTGCTGCCGCTTCCTTCTTCTTTTTCTCCTCCTCCTTCTTGAGGCGCGTGTAATCCAGGTAACTCAAATTGGCCTGAATATTGTCGGTATTGCTGTACACGTAGGCGAGGAAGAATTCCGTGATGGTAGCCTTTCGCACCTGGAGCTCCTCGGCGAGTCGGAGTACGAGAGGCATACGGGTCTTGTTTTCGTTTTCGAATGCTTCCCACCACTTTCGCGCGCTCCCGGTGGTGTTCTCCCAATCGAGGGTCTTCTTAACCTCTTCGAGTTTGTCGGTGACCTGCTGTTCAGTCCATCCGGCTGTGTTCGTGATTCCTGGCGGTAGCCCGCCCGGTGCCGCGCCGGCGCCATTGGTCGCTGCTGGCGCGATCTCAATCGGCTTCTCCTCGTAGTGAATGGGAGCCGCACGGAGCTTCAACTGCTTCTCCTCCGACTCAAACTCGGTGAGTCGCTTTAGCATCTCCGGTATCTGGAAAAAGGGGATGATGTGCCCCTGAAACACCGGCGTATTCGGCATGAAGAAGGTATTGATGTTGTCTGCCGGACGTCCGATCTCGTCGGGTGTGAGAACGGCTCGTTGTTGCACCTGCTCCTGGGTGCTGTCGTTTCGACTCGCAAACACTTCGATCATCTTTCGATTCGCACCAGTGGACTGGGTCTGGAATCGGATCGTCATTTGGCCACTCTCTTTCGATGCCCACTCTGCATCGACGAGGTCGAGCGCTGGCATGAAGATCTTCGTGCTGAAGCCTGCAAGCACTGAGTCGGAATCATCAGCGTAGTTTGCTTTTACTTGAGCAGTTGATTGGATTGCAGCAACGATGCTCACGTTACGTGAACGGAGCGTATTCAATTTGACGTGAATATCAGGAAGTCGACCGAGCGCGCTCGCGAACTCGTCGATAACTAATCCGACAGGTCGTGGCAGGCGGTGTCCTGGACAGCCTTCGGCTCGCTTGGTAAGGAAGCGAAGAATCTCAACTACGATGACGTTCGCCATCGGACGCAGCATCTCAAGCTCTGATTCGCGCAGCTCCACGATAAAGAGCGTTGGTTTCGCAACTAAGTCCTCTATATCGAGCTCCATCTGGGAGGTCGTAGCGCGAATAGCGGTGAGGTCCCATGCCGAGAGACGCATACTAAGCTCAGACATGATTGTGTCTGCATTCTGAGATCCGGATCGGGCAAGCTCTACGAAGGTTCGAGAGTTACGGATCGCTGCTGGGTGCGCTTCGAGCCAGTCGCACATCGGCTTCATTCCGGACTGAACGATCTCGTGGATGCGGGGCATCGAGAGTGTTTCATTCGGATCGTGGAGTAAGCCCGCCATGATTGCATTAAGGATGGCGAGAGCGTTGTTGCGGAAGAAGGGGCTATCTGATTTGGCCTGGGGCTGATCGGTGGCAGAGATAATCGTTTGAGCAATGAGCTTACAGTCGGTGTCGT
>JBIIYC010000155.1:0-6371 GCA_044347025.1 Bdellovibrionota bacterium | reverse complement strand
CTTAGCGCAGATGCCGGCGCACCAACCGTTGGAACGGAGTGTGCAGAGAAACTCAGCTTTGAGTGGCCACAGAGCGGTCACGATTGGCATCGGAGTCTGAAGTATCCCCGCTAGAGATGCAATTGCGGCGTCACGTCGACGCTGAGATCCCCTTGGTATCCGGGATTACCGCACCGGAGGGTTAATCTTGGTGGACTGCCGACGGCTTGTGCCGGAGAATTGGAGCTGCGGAGTACCAGTTGGTACTAGCCTCACGCAACCATATCGCGAGCAGGAATGACCGACCTCCCGAGCACGGGTCGCCCCCTACTCATTCTCCCCGCCGTTCTTCGGACACGGCGTCGGGTTGGTGACAGGTTGACACCCGCTCGTGCTGGAGAAGTAGTAGCCAGCAACACACCGACACACCGGATCGCTGTTAGCGCCCCCTCGATGCGCGAGTTCAGTGTTAGGCGAATTCAAGCATGCTGGTCGGCAGACCTCGTCGGCGGTGGCCCCCCGAGGGGACCATCCCTCCTTACATTTGCACAGACTATCACCCGAGAGTGGGTTGCCATTGTTTTTGATTGAGGCGATCAGGGTATTCCGATAATCCGAGAAATCGTACGGCTCAGCTTCCCATTCAATTCCTGCTGGATATCTCTCGGAGTTGTGTCTTAGAAGGCCCGAGCGATCTCCCCCATACAAGTCACATACATCCTTAACCCCCGCCTCGGTCAGCACATCCCACCTGTTATTGGGAACACAGAGGAAGGCTCGCGCCTTCTCACTCCATGCGTTGTCCCTCTCGTTCCAAACCACTCCTTTCCCGTTCTGCCAACCCTGTTCGTACGAGCTCTCTCGGTGTCGCAACTGCTCCATATGCGTCCCCGGCGGGCACCCTCCTCCCCCCGAATCCTCCTGCTTCTCTTCCTCTTCTTGCCCCTCCTTAGGCTCCACACTCGACGGCCCAACCTTGAAGCCAACCAAGCGAAGCTGCTCGTGGCGGCTCTCCATATCGGCGCAGTTTCCGATACCGAACACGACTCGGGCGTCCTGAGCGGTTAACACCCCCGGCAGGGTGCGGAGCGCGATCATAGTGGGCACCCCATTCGGCGCGATGTGGATAGGGTTCGCAACGCTCACCCGGTCGGCGATCTTTTCCGATGATGGGGAGAGGTAGCTCACGCAGAGGTCGAAGGGGGACTTATTGATCAAGGTAACGACAAGCGCGCTTCCACCATCTTCCACAAAGCTCGCCAACTCATCCTCGCTCGCGCTCTGTTTATTTTCGTAGGAGGCGAAACGTGTGTAATCGAAAAATGGTGGCAGGGTCTTCTGTGCGGGACCCGCTTGAAACTCAAGGTACTGGGCGGCGAGGCTCTGATAGTACCGATAGGTGTCGCGGTTATTACTCGGAAGATCGCGTTGATACTTCCACGCGGCGACAACCGCTGCGCGATTGCGCCACTCCTGCCCCTCCTGAATCAACCAATTAAGGGCCTCGTCATCTTGCGGCCACACGATCGTGCCCCATCCGGTGTCTCGTATATCTTCCTGTGTGGTATCGTCACCATTAGTCCCAAGGTTCCCCTTAGACGTATCAACTTTGACCTTCTCTAGTGCCACTGGCGCGAAGAGCTTCCCTTCCACCTTGTGACCCGGCACCGCCACATTTTTCATGGGCTCCGGCAGCTCAAATCCACCGTTCGCGACGCTCGGCATCCCAGGGATATCAACGCTCGGCGCAAGGGATCCGGTCATAGAGCTGGGAACGGTAAAGCCTTGTGACGGCATCACCACTCCGCCGCTCCGAATACTGAGCTGCTGCGCCTCAGCGCTGCCCATCACCAGCGAAGCCAAGAGAGCTACTACCACGACTCGTCCCCAGCGCGCGCGTCCTCGAATGTTCATCCTCACGACACCTTCGGACATCATTGTATGCGTGCCCCCAGCTCCCGTAATCTCGTCGTGTAGTGTTGAAATCCTTCCACCTCACTGTCGAGCGCCTCGCGTGACCGCGTTACCTGCGCTCGCAGAAGCTCTACGTTCCGCTCGAAATCACCATCTCCGACCCCAGTAGCCTCAATCAGCGGGATGGAGACCGAAAATGAATCCTTCGTTTGGCCAGCCGCGTCCTGCTTGATAAAAGTCGCGATCGCCTCGACACCATCAAACCGCGGGCTCGGAATAAAATCCACGTGTCCATTCAACCCATCGCCGTGGAAGAATTCCCCAGCTCCACTGCGGGGCTTCGAGAGCGTTGCCTCTAGTTGTGCTGTTACGGCACGCAATCGCGCGCTCAGGCTCACGTACAACGACGCCCGGTCGGTAGCCGATCGAAGGGTCGCTGCAGCGGCAGCATGGTCACCCCGTTCAATCGCGCTCGTAATGTTGGCGAGGTTCGCTGTCACATCCGACCGCCAACTAGAGACCTCATCGAAGGAAAAGTTTTTGTACGCGATGGTTGCGTTCTTATCTCCAAGACTAAAATCCTGGTGGGTATTACCCACCGTTCCGTAGAGAGGGTCGTGGAGCTTCTGAAGCCCCTCAACATCTCCGGCTTTCCGCGCGGCTGCAGCTCCGAGGAGCTTCGCGTGTCGAAACGCGTGCCCTAACTCATGAATCGTTGTCGGATCGAGCGCGTCCGGGTTTAAGACACCGTTACGGCCGAGGTTAAGCGTGCGGCTCTGATTCACATAGAACCCACCGGCCCGCTCTTGCAGGTTACTGATCGGGTCCCAGGTGACCCTGAGTGGAGCGCCCCCGCTTCGACGCTCGAATTGAGACTTGGCGTTTCCGATCACTCTACCAAGGCGCGTATCACCACCGCCATCAAGCTCCAGGAGTGGATAGCCGTGTGGGCCTCGCATCAAGGTAGCGTCAACACCCTGGGCCGCCAACGACTGCCGCACACCCTCAAGGGTGGTAGTCACCTCCTGACGGAACGCGGCGATCTCCTCTGGCGAGAGTTCTAGCTGCTTATCACGTGCAAGCATCGCGTCGTACCGACGCTCAAGGTTAATCAGCGAGTCCTGGCTTATCGCGCGCGCGGTAGTGGAAGCGAGGTCAGCACCCCCGGACTGCTCAATGAGCGCTTTGACGACCTCGGTCGGATCTTGCACCGCATCGACCGGAGCGCGTTGGATAGCACCCCGGTTCGAGGCAGCATCGCCTTGATTCGGCTGATTGAGTGCGCTGTCAGGCTTGAGGAGATCGATATCGAGGACCCGTGGCCCCTTGTCACCAACAAGCGATTGCACAAGAGGGATCTTATCCTTCGGAACGAACACCGCTCGGATCTCATCACCCGTTGTTCCGCCTCGGAGCCGCAGTTCGCTCTGAATATCGGATATAATTGGAAAGGTCACGGCCCCCTGCCGATTCGTGTCGATACCGTACACGACCGGGAACTGTTGAGAGACGAGCGCTCGTTCGTCGGGAGAAAGCTTATCCCATCCCGCAAGTCTTAGCTTCTCAGTCGCGATGGTGTTTCTGCTCCCATTAGCCGAGATCGAGTTCTCAAAGCGGTCGCCATAGCCGCCCTCTTCGGCCATCTTCTTGTTGCTCTCGTAGCGCGCCTGCGCGTCGGCAAGTCGTTGCCGTCCGATATCTGGGCTCCATCCGTCCTGCTTCGAATAATCAACGGCGGTGCGGATATCCGTAATATCGACGACCGCGATATCTCCGTTCGATTTTCCAAAAACGATCTCTCCTGAGAACACCGCCCCGTTTGAACTCTCGATGGCGCCACTTGGTCGGAGCTGTCCTTGGCGGTTTTGGCTGTCGGTGTACATGAGGAGCGAAGCCGATGTGCTTCCATGCAGCAGCTTCGGCGGATTCTCCATCGTGGAGAACTCAGCCGCCATCGCTGGGCGATCGGTATAGACGCGGCGGAGTGAATTGTTCTTATCCGCTACGCTTTGCACGGCTCCTCGACCAATCCAGCCGCCGCTTTCATTAAAGTATGGTGAATTGGCCTGGAAATTAAGCGGAGAGTCAGGTCGATCGAGGGTGGTTGGATCAAAGGGTTTTACAGCCTGGCTCTTAGAGTCTCCTGCCGCCCCAGTCGGCAGCCTAGAAATATCATTTTTCTTATCCGCCGTTCCTACATTCGTTTGAATATCTTTCACATATTGCTTCGGAACGAAATTGCCCACAAAAATTGCTTCAGATTCCTCATTAAGGAACTCCCTGCCCGAATCCCCGACGGAGCGATCGACAGGCAAGAAAACAAATTCTTCAGGCCTCTCCCGAACATCAGCAGGCAGGTCAAGTGAATTAGCACTGACCTGGCCTGGTTGGCGCACATATACGACGTTCTCCACTGGAACTTCGAATGTGTATAGCTGAGACACCAAGCCAGGAGCCGAGTTACCCGGGATATCTTGGTAGGGCTGATGCAAGGAGGTGCTTATCCCCGTCTTACCTGTATTCCATTGCCCCCAGAAGCGTTCTTCGACAGTTGGATACCGAGAGGTAAATGCAGCGGCATCGAAATCAGCATCATGCAGAACCCGTGGCGTAATGACTCCAGTTTTCAGAATTTCATGCGCCGAGGCTGGGGATATGTTGCGTACCAACCGTGTGAGCAATATTTTGTCGCCGGGCTTTAGGGTAACGGTATGCTGCCCATTATCACCCTCCTTAACTCGTTCTGGCCCGTAGTAATTACGAAGGGCTTCAACGTCGGGCTCTCCCCACGTGGAAGCAAAGGTGATATGTAACTCAAGCGGGTCGCTACCATTTAATCCCCACGTTTTTCTCAGTAATGATTCATCGACATTACGTGATACCGGCTTCTCTGCTGATACCTTTAATTTTTGCAGATTGCTTTCGCGACCGGATGTCCCTGGCGTCTTAACATCAAACATCTTCGGCAGCTGCGTCGAGAAATCAAAGGCGCTGAAGGGAATAGCTATGCGTAACGTGCCATCGGGCTGCTGGAAGATGTAATCTGCCTCGAAGATTCGGGATTGATTGAGCCCGGTGTTCTTCACAGACTCCAGGAACTCTGGCTTGAGGGTCTCAGTGAGCTGCCTCTGAGCCGCATCAGGTAGTTGGTCAAATTCGCTCAGTGGCTTATCACCTGAGAGCTTCTCGAATACGAGGTAGGTCACCCCATCCTTCTCGAACTTCCCTTTGAACTCAGGGAGGAGCGCCTTGAGCTTCTCATTTCCGGGAAGGTTCACCTTGTCGTACATGTGGAGTACTGCGCCCATCTCAGTTTTTCCAGAGTCGCCGCGGAACGCTATCCCCTGCTGCGTGTTGCCCTGCGCGTCCTTGAAGGTGACATCACGATACCCCGTTGTTGCGGCTACCCGTGTTCCATTCGGCAGGATCGGATCGCGCGTGCCCTTCTCACTTACCGAGGTGACCTCAACGTTTGGAGCTTGATTAAGCCGTTCAAAGAGCTTGTTACGAGCATTCTCAACCACGGTGCTCGGCTTCTCTACCGGTTTGTCGACGTGATCCTGCCGCACCGCGTTATCGTGACTGATCGCTGACTTGTACGCCGCCTCGGCGGCTTCCACGTCTTGGCCACTCGCCTTCGCGGCCTCATAAGCAGCCTGCGTCTCTTCCACCTTGCTTGCGGCGGCTTTCACATGCGGCGGATCGTTCGGCGCTGGGGGAGCGATTCCTCCGTTGTGTGCATTCGCGGAGCTCTGCACGCCGCGCTTCGTGGCGTGACTTCCGACCGCGGCCGCGACGAGGGTCTCGGCGGTGAGTGGCTGTCCGTGTCCGATCTGTTCACCGAGCTCACTGGTAAACTCCTCTGTTTCGTCACCGAATTTCTTCGCAAGACCTCCGAGCACCTTGGCCGCTGCCCCCGAACCGAAGCTGACCCCCAACCGTTTGCTCACCTGTTCAAGGGTGAAGCCGTTCTGCGCCATGAAATCTTTGTAAGCCTGCTCTCGCTCGGCGCCAGTGAGTCCTGCGTTCTCTTTGTCAAACTCACTCTTCGCCTGCGCGTATTCCACGCCGATCTGAATCGCCGTGCCTCCCGATTGCACGAGCCCTGTGCCAACGATATCAACGCTCTTCGCAGCTACCGGTCCGCTCATCGCGCCAACTATCTTGTTGAGCTTACTTCCCGCGGCCCCCGCGACGAGGGTTATGCTACTCTCAACGAGAGCCTGCTTGGAGCGCTCCGTAAAGGAATCGTGCGCCTCCTCGTAGCTCTGCTCACCCATGGCGACCTTCGTGAGCTCCTCAGTCGCCCCTTCGACCATGCGCAGCCCTTGATTGACAGCTGCGCCTCCCGCGGGACCAGCTATTACAAACCCAACGCCTACGCCAGCAACGTGGGCGGTTTCACGCACGACGCTCGCGGTGGTACCGCCAACTTTGGCGAGGAAGATCGTCTCATCGAGTCGTTCGTTCAGCTCCTG
>JBIIYC010000154.1:0-6412 GCA_044347025.1 Bdellovibrionota bacterium | reverse complement strand
GGCGCTCCATGCTTCAGGTAGCGAGGGGCCTGTCTATCGCCTTGAGTGCGTTGAGGGTCCAGAGCATTCGCCCATATTCATCTCCGTCGTAGAAGTTGATGGACAGATTGTCGGACGAGGTCGCGGTCCAACCAAGAAGGCGTCGCAGCAGGCAGCCGCCGAGGAGGCTTTGACGCACCTCAAAGGGGGCGATGATATCGATCAAGGGTTTGTTGTGAAACCATCCGATGACTCTGACGGAAGTGAGAGCGACGACTTGGCTAACAGCAGTGTGGCAGGGGTATCCAATGACGAATAACCTTACCATGCCAACGGTGTGTATCGTTGGAAGAACGAATGTTGGAAAATCGACCCTGTTTAACGCCTTGGCAGGGCGTCGTAAGGCTGTTGTGAAGGATCAGCCCGGAGTTACGCGAGACCGCTACTACGAGGTCGTGACCCGTTTCGATTTTCCATTCAATCTTGTGGACACGGGGGCGCTTGTTGGTGAGGAGAATATCGCTCTTCATGAGTCTGTGCGCGCACAGAGCGAACTTGCAATTCGGCAGAGTGATCTCGTAATCGTTGTATTCGATGGTCTTCATGGCCTGCATCCCCTTGATAGTGAGGTTGTTGATCTCATTCGACAGATCGGCAAGCCGGCGATCTACATCGCCAATAAGTGCGAGAAGCCGTCGGCGGCGTTGACGTCAGCAGAGCTGTATAGCTTGGGACTGGAGCAGATTATTCCATTGAGCGCAGCGCACCGTCGCGGAATCCGTGATCTGATCGCTGCTATGGCAGAGATCCTCAAGCCTGCAGAGCTCAGCCTGGCGAACAGTCAGGACGAAGATGGGTTCGATCCCGATGCAGAGTTCTCCTTTGATGAACATTCGGGTGA
Organism: Bdellovibrionota bacterium; assembly: GCA_044347025.1. Taxonomy (GTDB): domain Bacteria; phylum Bdellovibrionota_C; class UBA2361; order UBA2361; family OMII01; genus OMII01. Next base: position 5,532 of record JBIIYC010000154.1, on the reverse strand, counting down.
TCGAGTTGAGGAGCTGCCTGAAGTCGAAGCGGAAGATGCCGCCACGCAGAAAATTAACCTCGCTATCATCGGTAAGCCTAACGTTGGAAAAAGTACATTCGTAAACGCGCTGTTGGGCGAAGAGCGAATGATTACCTCGCCGATCGCTGGAACAACGCGTGACAGTATCAAGAACAGCCTTGTCCGTAACGGCCAGAACTTTGAGATCGTTGACACCGCGGGTCTTCGAAAGAAGGCTGGAGTGAAGGACAATACCGTTGAGCGGTTCAGTAACATTCGCACACTCCGTTCCTTGGCACAGAGTGATGTGGCGGTATTCCTCTTGGATGCTGCTGAGGGGGTGCCAACTGAACAGGACGCTCGGATAGTTGGTCTTGCTCACGAGAAAGGTAAAAGCCTCGTCATTATCGTCAACAAGTGGGACCTTATCGAGAAACATCCGCGTATGGCGGAGGCGTATCGCATCGCTATCCGGAACGTCTTCAAATTTGCTGCATATGCGCCGGTGTTGTTTGTTTCGGCAAAAACCGGACAGCGTTGCCTCTCCGTTTTGGATACGGTCTCCGAGGTATACCAAGCATCAAAGCGTCGACTCTCGACCGCCGAGGTTAATAAGGTGTTCGGCGATGCATTTATTTCGAAGCCACCCCCTGTGTACCGTGGCGTTCCGATTAAGCTTTTGTATGCAACGCAGGTGGCGACAAAGCCGCCAACCTTCGCGGTGTTCGTGAACCATCCGGAGCGTTTGCGGTTCAATTACGAGCGGTACCTTCGCAATGTCGTTCGTAAGATGTTTCCATTTCCAGGTAATGACATCCGGATCCTCTTCAGACGTAGAAGTGGGATCAATAACGACCGACGGCGCGCTGCGTAGCGAGTTGACGTCAAGTAGAACGTGCTTTCCTAACGTTGGATTGGTCCCATAATCGGCGTTTGCGAGAAGGGTATCAGTGTTGGTGCAAGAAGCGGTCGAGGCGTTCCGAGTGAAGGTAGTACGCCTGGCTGCAGCGATAAACTTGGTGCTTGCACTATCACGCTAGGTGCTAGCTGGATTGGGGTTGCGATCGGCCGCAACAGTGGCGAAGTTTGCAGGATCGGAATGGGCGTTGGTGCTAAGACGGTGATTGTAACGTCATCAGAGGCCGATGCTGCCCCATCGCTCACGGTTACACGGAACACGTATTGTCCCGGTGCGCTCAGGCTTAACGGAAAGTATGCATCTCCGTTGGAGTCGGTGAGCGGACTACCATCGAGTCCAACCCGAGTGCCGGCAAGTACTCCTGGGACCGTTGTTGGCCATGATGTTGAATAGGTTAGGGTCCCTGTCGGACTGCCGTCGTCACTGACTTTTGCGACCACGCGAGGTTCTGGCGCTCCGACTGTGTAGATCACGTCCGCCCCAAGGTCGATCTGTGGGGGTGTATTCTCGGTCACATCGAAATCTATGCCTTCCATACTTAGGAGCACACCGTCGGTAGCGCGAATTTGGAGGATGTAATACCCGGGCGTCGCGAAGGTAATCGGAATGTATGACCGTCCAGTAGAGTCAACAAGAGGGAGGTTGCCTTGCCCAAGTGTGAGCTTGGGGGTTCCTGGAGCGCCGGCCGGCAGCCACGTCCCGTTAACGTTCCATCGGTAACTAACACTCAACGAATTGGTTGGCTGGCCGTCGTCTTTGATACCAACGTCGAGCACAAAAGCACTGGCGCTGTTGAATAGATTAAAGTAGGCGCCTTTAGGCAGCGTTATCGCGGGCGCTCGATTTCCTTGCCGTATAGGCGTGGGCGTGGCCGAAGGCGTTGGTGTGGGTTGCATTCCTGCGACATGAATCAGCACATCCTCTTTTCGAGATAGCCTGCCGTCCGCAATCATTAATCGACAGATATAATCACCGTCCATACTGAAAGTAAGCTGATAACCACCTTTCGCGCTCGTACTTGTGCCACCAGGGCTGTTGTAGTGCACCGCTCGCAATCCGTCAGAAGACACCGCGAGACCGATTATCTCCGCAGGGTAGATGGATAGCGTTGGTACGGAGTTAGGCTCTCCTGTAAACGCTCGACCATCATCGATTGCTTCAACAATGATATCCAGGCGGCGTTGCCCAGTGGATGCATCGAACCATACTTCTCGATTGGGTCCGACTCGTGCGTATGGATTGTTCATTTGAATCGATGCGAATTGCGGAGCCTCGTTCGGGGCGTTGATTGGAGTGTGCGTAGGAGTCGGGGTGAATGTTCCCGTTGGGGTGTTGCTGGGAGTAGCCGTTGGGGTGAAGGTAATCGTGTCTGCGGGGGTTGGGGTTGAAGTAACAGAGGGCGTCGTGGTGGGCGTATTAGATGGCGTGCGTGTGGGCGTGTAGGTCGCTGTTTGTGTTACCGTTGGAGTGATGGTGAAGGTCCACGTCGGCGTATGCGTTGAGGTTGGGGTTGGTGAAGCAGTTGCTGTGGGTGTCCAGGTCGGAGTAGCTGTGCTGGACGGAGTGCTCGATGCAGTTGCCAGCGGGGTCGCCACAGGTGCTTTAGTCACGCAACTGTATCCACATCCATTCGGACAACCGTCTGCCGAAGAGCAGACTCGCTCCTGTGTTTGGCTACAGGCTAGCGGAGTGCAGGCGACGCCAGGAATCGGCGTCGGTGTGCCAGTGGCCTCAGGTACAAGGACCCAGAATTTCTGAGGGTTCGATTGCAACGAGAGGGGCCGCGAAGCGGGGCGCGTATTCGAGCCCTCGCGACTCATAAAACCCTCAATTATGGCGCGCATCCCGGCCGCATCGGTTGTCGTGGCGATGTCAAAGAGTTTTGTATTCGGGGAAAGTGCCGTAAAGAGCGTGCAATTCGAGCTCGTAGCCTTCTTTCCGGGATAGTTCAGAAGAGTGGTTACATCCTTGGGTGTGTTGGGCAGCCAGGGAGTCGATGTGCCGCTCAGGGGCATGCACACCTTTGCATCGTTAAATTCTTTGGATTGGTCACGCGAGTAGTACTGACCCTTAATGAGAACCGGTGTTACGAAATACCGAAGAAGGGTTTGCTCCACATTAAGTACCGGGGTGGGCTTTGGGATTCGCACTACTCCAGGTCCTGCCGACGTCAGAGTGGAATACGAGCCGTACGTAAGAGCTGTGGTGGTAAGCCAGGAGTTGTCAGGTCCGCACGGATCGGTGGTAGCTAGCGTTCCTCCGTCTACATTACTCATTCTCACATCTCGACGCCACTCAAGCACTACACCCGTTGGCGAGATCTTGTCGTCTACCATGATGGTGAGAGATTCTCGATGGCCGGAGACCAAAGCATCGTTCCAGGGAGTCTCAGAGTTGTAGAGTGCAGTGATCTCCTGGAGTTCGGCTGAAGGGATTGAGCACCGGTGATTTGCTGCCGCATTGCTGATGTGGCATCCCCGAGCGGCGAGTCGACCAGCGATCTCGGACCGCATCGTCGCTATCATCGTTTTCTGATCGAACGAATTATTCTCTCCTACGGGGAATGTTTTGTCGAAAAAGTCGGTGTTGGCGGAGCCGCCATACGATAGGAGAGCTTCTGTGATGTAGCAGCGAGAGTAGGTTCCTGGTGAGTAGATGGCAGTCAACTCTGCCGGTCTGCCTGGAAGATACGCTCCGTTCACTGACGTGGTTTTATTCGCTGATATTGTCGCTGTGATATCAGCTGGCTTTCGGAGGCCAGGAACATCGAGGAAAGTTATCGTGTATACCCCTGGTGTAAGCTGACCAACTGTGGCACCAGACTTCAGAAATTGAGAGGGTGCTCCTTTTATCGCAGGGGAGTATTTCCATCCGCCTTGGACCGCTGCGTTTGACGGGCCTGTTATGGAAACCTTGAGCGACCCGAATACGGGACGGGCTTTGGTCTGCGCGTGCGCTGAGTCGCTCAGGACGACGGCCAAGGCTAACAGTAAAAGCCGAGCGAGAAGATTGTTCCATGTACCCATATGCACTCCGATGGCAATGGAGAGGCAATCGGCCCCACGTTCAACAACTTTAGCTATTAAGCCCGAATCGCCATCCCTAAACCGACGCGGTGTAGGGATTAACCAAACGTAGGCGAGGCCTGCGACTTTCTCGTAGAGGCTCCACAGCCCCGGACGGGCTTGAGTCTATTAAAAAATTTCGGAAGGGTAGTAGGCGATGTGGGCCTCCGAATGAGCCCTCCTTGGCTTTTTAGTGGACGATGGCAGCCCTGATCCTAATGTTTCAGTCTTTCGCGGCCGATGCGAGTGTATTCAGAGAAGTTCCCCTCGGTCACTATGATGAAATTTCTCCAGATGCTAACGATCCTACCTATTCTGTGCACGGTGCCAGTTGGTAGCCGTGTGCACGCCGAGTTTGTTCGCACTCGCGCCTCGGGCATCTATCAACATGACTCCCGTACCGTAAAAGTCATTGTCGGGTCTAAAACCGGTGGGCAAGGTATCCTCGTTCTTCTAACGCCACCCATCGCTAGCTCAGATTTCAGCCTCGCCTCATTGGACAGGAAGGATATCTCGCAGGTCTTTGTGCGCTTTGATGAAAGTGCTCATGTCTCTCGCTACAGCGAAGTTCTGGTTAATGGTCAAGGGTATCCCGTGAAGGGAAATCTGACAGTTAAGCTGGGTGATAGAGTTGATATCGGCATAGACAATACGAGTGGCTACGTAAGCGTCCTCGTTCGAGGAAGGAATGGTCTGAGGGATGGAGACGTGTTGGGTTTCTCTGGCCTCAACGAGGTGGTACGGACTCGAGGCGAGGTCTCCGCGCTTCTTGCGGCGAACAGCTTGTACGCAGCACTCCCAGAGCCTCCCCCCGTATATCGTGTGGAGGGGACTCGCCTTGGGGGAATGGAGACCGCGAATGATAGCCAAATAGGGAGCATCATTGCTCCACAGCATGAGTGCCTCGCGCGTGATGGCGTGGTTCTAGATTCCGCGGATGTTGCCGAGATTGAGGGGGCACCATCACCAGAGACGGCTATGCAGTTGTTTGGAGAGATAGTCGGGCGAGAGGGCCGCTCGTCGGTCATTCGATCAAGCATCGTCCTGCATGCAGATCCTCGTTCTGCAGTGATTCTCGACATCACTACCAAAAAGCTTCTCATGGTGCGGTCATTAATTCCGAGTGGGCTACATCAGAGAGTGTGTGTGGTAGCAGAGGTTCCATCTAAGTAGTATGAAGAGCGACGCGGCACGACGGTGTTTCATCATGATTGCGCTCGTCGCCATCGTCGGGATCGCGACGATCCCACGGGTCATGCTTATGCACGGCCACAGTGCCTATCTGGTGCGACTTGATGAGGGGCTTGAGTTTAATCGGGTGGTAGAGATGGCGCAGAGGGGAGGTCTCAATCCCGGCACTGTGTCTGCTCCATATCTCAATCTATATCTTAGGCAGCCGATCGTCTTAGGGAGCTATCGTTTGGGGAGTCTCGATGGAGACGCGAAGTCGCTCTCAGACGTTAGAACGAGAGATCCGCACGGCCCCCGAGGATATGCTTTCACCGCCTCTCATCCGGATATCCTCTTTTGGAATCGTTCGTTTACGGC
>JBIIYC010000033.1:0-20684 GCA_044347025.1 Bdellovibrionota bacterium | reverse complement strand
GCCGCAAGCTTCTTGGCGATCGCCACCGTATCACCCCACAGATCATACAAGAACTTGCGTCGGCCGATGATACCTCCAACTACAGGACCGGAGTTGATACCGACAGCGAGCTTGAGCTCGGCATGGTGTTCACGATTGAAAATCCCCACAATGCGTTGCATCTCTTCGGCAAACAGTATTACGCGGCGCGAGTGATCGGGTCTCGATACCGAGAGTCCACACACCGCAAGATACGCGCCACCGATCGTCTTCACCTTCTCGATTCCGAACGTCTCTGCCGCCTCGTCAAAAGCTGCCACAAGATCGCTTAAAGCCGAGAGCGCATCACCATCCCCCACTTTGTTCCCAAGCGCTTCCATTCCACACACCTCGGCAAAAAGAACGGTCACATCGGCGAACTCCTGCCGCGCGTGCTCATCTCCTTCTTGACGCTGTGCCACTGCCGAGGCAGGCAGGATGTTCAGCAACAGCTCTTGGTTTTCTCTGACTTGCTGCTCAAGCAACTCAGTCTGCGCGTGGATACTCTCGGCCATCGAGTTGAATACCGTTGCGAGCTCCCCGAACTCATCTTTCGATCTCACCGGAACGACAACCCCCGTCTCGCCCGCCCCGAGTCTGCGTGCACCATCGGTCAGTCGACGAAGGGGCCGAGTCAACAGACTCGAAACGAACAGCGCAAGCAGACTCACGCCCAACACAAGCGCCGTCGAAATGATAACCACCCGTCTTCCGAACTCGCGGATCGGCGCATTTGCTTCAGCCTCGTCAATCTCGGTCAGAACCGCCCAACGCAGCGAATCGAGGTCAATCGGACCGTATGCACTCAAGACACGCTTGCCGCGATAATCGCTTACCCGCGCTATTCCGCTCCGTCCTCGGAGAGCTGCGTCAACACTCTCACTAGTAACCGTGAGGTTATCCATCACCGTATTTTGGCGCTGAATCTGGTCGACCACCTCGGAGCTCGCACCACTCTCCCGCAGAGTTTTGAGAAAACCTTCAGGATCCTCGTACATAAACCGGGAGCGACTCCGCATTCTTCGGTCCTGGCCCACAAGAAACGACTCTCCAGTTTTTCCCATCCCCTCCTGTTCCCAGTTGTAATTGCCACTCAGCACCCGATTAAAGTTCTCGATAGGAAACTGGAGTACAATAATACCGATCATCTGCGGCCCGTCGAATATAGGGCTCATCGCAAATCCCATCGGGAGACCCAGATTCGGGCGATACGACTCAAAGTCTGCGATCCTAAAATCATCCCGATCTCGCGACGATCGAAGCACTCGCAACCGATCTCCCACATTAGTATCGGCATACGGACCTGTCTCAAGGTTCGTCGCAAAATCCACAGTTTTCTGGTAGGAGTACACAACCTCAAGGCTTTCAGCATCAACGAGCATCAGATCCTCAAAGCCGAAGATCGCTACCGCTCGAGAAAAAACCTTGTGCCACTTGTCATGGGCAGCTCCGTACGGAGTCGTATCACCTGCAGCTTTATCCAGAAGATGCTTTTTGAGATATGGATTCGGATTAGACGCTATGTAGTGATACTGAAGGTACCGCTGAGCTGGGTTTGTTGGGATGTACTGCTCAAGCACCGGCTCACCTTTGATGTATTTGGTGAGCGCTGGGAGGTACTGGGCTTCATAAAAGCCCCTAAGTTCCTGCTCCTGAGCTGGGGTAAGAGCTTTTGTTGCGAGCTCACGATACGCGTCACGAAAATCGCTCATTCCTTCAATTGCAGCACGACTATCCGACATGGAAACCACTTGGTCCCGCAACGCCTCAAGCATAGTCTTCATCGCGGTGGTCTTAGCAACCCGAATTCCCTGAAGCTGATTTTCAACGGACCGCGCAAGGATCTCTCGCGCAGCGGAGTACCCTACAACAGCGATTAGCGATACGGACGCAAGCGTCACGCTGAGAAGCAACAGAATCATCTTGGACTGAATACTTAAACGACTCAAACGCATCATCGGTGCACTCTCCCCCAAGACAACCCCCTCATTTCGCACGAATCTCAATGCATAGGGGACGTTTCTAACTCGCTGATTACTACGAGGACCCACAACGTAATGCAAGGGGAAAGGATTTCAAACGACATATCGATCACAAGGGAGTCTGTCGTTCCCTTAGCAGGGTGGTGAAAAAAGGTTCCGTAGCGAGCATTTTGAGAGTTTTGACGAAACAAGGCGGAGACGACGAAAAAACCGGAGGCGTATCCTCTAAGATACGTTGAGGATTTTTTCGGGGGCTCCAACGAAGTTCCAGTCAAACTATCGAAATGCGCAACAGGAAGACTCTTTTCACCACCCTGTTAGATAACCCGTCGCCCTTATCTGCCCGTTGCCGGCGTACGACGCGCCACGCCCCTCTGCTGCCGCTTACAAGCAGCCCTCTTCGCTGTCCGTGTAAGCCTCTTCCGTGGAAATAACTCGTGCGCTCGCACCCTCTTACAGGGGTCGACAGATCCGAACACATCGCAGCAGCTCCTAACCTGCAAAACAGCGAGAGGATGGCCATCCGCATTGATTAAGCCGCAGAAGCGCTTACACTACCGACATGCTTCACACTAGCCCTACATCCCCGGCATCGGCCGACAACGCGCAGCTCGTTAGCACGCCGCACAGCAAGCTTCACGCTCTATTGAGTCTCGCTCCAGATGAACCGACGGTGTTACTGCCACTGGCAGACGCTGTGCGAGAGGCGACTCTGTTCATCGGAGTAGAAACACACGGCGAAGGCCAGAAGCAATCGCATCGATTGTTTTGCACCCAACAAGACGACACCTGGTATGCAATAACGTTTCTTGAGCGAGAGACCGCGGAAGCATACTTTAAGCGACATGCATCCGCTGAGGATCCACCATCAACGGTGCGGCTGATTGAACACCGGGGGCTCGATCTTCTTCAGATCCTTTGCACACAAACACCCACCCTGGGACTTGAGATCGTATCCACCTCAGCCGATAAGCTTGTTGCCCCCTCCTGGGTTGAAATTATGGCTCGAGTTCGCGAGGCAGAAAGCACCCCTATCGACAATCACGAGTACCACCTCGTGGAGTATGCGGGGGCGATTTCGCGTGAGCTGCGTCACCAACTCGGCCTTTTCTGCGAACAACATTCGCACATAGAACAGCTCTATATCTGTGATAAGGTAACCAGCGAACCAGATCCGGAAACCCTCCTTGTCCTTGTCGGTGATCGAAATGCATCACGCGTGAACATCGCCGACCTTATTGGTGAGGTAGTGTTTCGAACGGGACTCGAGGGGTGGTTCGGTGAGATCGCGTGGATTCGCCCGGACCAAACCATAACGATGCAACGATTAGGACTCGAGCCTGTTTATAGACTACGATGAGTGGCATGCACCACAGCCATGGAAAACAGAGGGGTGATGCCGTCACCGACGAACTCTCTGTACCACTCGTTCGATCCCGCTGCGGCTTGCGACGAGTCGACATCCTGTTTCCGGACCCGGCCGGTGCGCTCGTCCCCGATACAACGCGTCAGATCTCGGCAATACTCGACGCCTTCGGGTTCTCGTTTAGAGGCCCAGACTCTCGTACAACGGTGGCGGAGACCCTTGCAGTCGCTCTTCAGTCGGAAACTCGGCTCAATGACCGAGAAATCGTCCGCATCCAGGATCAACTCGTGTCCATGGTAGAGGTCGACGAGAGTCATGCTCGTCCCTTGCTCGGGCTTGCGGTCCGATGCGGTGGCGGAGTCGAGGCGGATAACGGACCTTCATCGAACCGAACACGCACGTGGCAGGAAATCCGCCTAGCGCATGTTGATATCGACGAAATCGAGGTCGACTCATGGCGACCCGATGAGGAGGGTGAGCCACAGGTATCGCTTTCGGCGATCGATTCGATAACTCTCGGATTGCGGTACCACGCTGAATCACCGACACCGGGGCTCGTATGTTCATTAGTTATCTCTGAACAAACAGTTCGTGGTTCGAGTCCAACAGAGTTGTGGAAATACTGCGATAGTTTCCTGCGGAAACTCGGTGTTTCTCGGCTTCCCGAGATTGTCGACCAGCAATGGACAACCATGCGGGAGGTTGGAGGTTCGATCGCCCGAATCTCAAATCACGAGTGTACGTATCACGTGTATCTTACAGACACCCCGCTACCCGAGCTCCCGGCTGACCTTGAAACAGGCGACCTTGACGAGGCATCGAGACACCTCTCTTCGATTCCCATTCGGCCCGTCGGGTGTGTTCTCATCAAGGCCCCCGAAGGATACGCGATAAAAGAGATCTGCCACCGACTTCGCCTTCCTGAATGTGAGAGTGTAATCGCCGAGATCCTCCGGCTTTGCGCGTGTGACGACCAGCCTTCTGCAGGGATGGGCGCCGCTATCGCATCTCTGGGCGGAGGAACCTTCACCCTGTCCGAACTTCGGTATCTCACTGCCGACCATGGAGAGCTCCGCCGCTCCGCCGAGCTATGGCTTGACCACACCCGAGTTGGAGCCCTCTCTGTTGAGGTAACAGCCCTTAACACCGTACGCTGGTCAGTGTACCCGCCGCTTGTTGTTAGCGAGGAGAGTGCCCTTCAAGCAACCCAAAGAGAAGAGGCCTCCAAGATTCCGTGGGAGCTTCTCGCAGCCCTTGCGTCCGAATTCAGCTAGAACGGTGGTGAAAAAGGTTCCATCCTTAGCATTGTGAGATTTGCAACGAAACACGGGGGAATGGCTAAAAAACCAAACCAGACTTCGCTACATCTCCGTCTCGGCATCAGCGAGCCAGGGCGCGCCGTAGTGGTCATGGAGACGGGGGCGTATGCTCTGAGATACGCCTCCGGTTTTTTCGTCATCTCCGCCTTGTTTCGTCAAAACTCTCAAAATGCTCACGACGGAACCCTTTTTCACCACCCTGCTAGTCGCCGCCTGAGCCAAGCCTTGAAACGACCGTCAAAGTGTCATAAAACATCGGTTTGGGCCAGGGCCCACCCACCTATGCTTCAACCGCAAACTAGGCCACCAGCATCGATTCCTGCCACACCTGCTTCGGGGGTGAGTCCCATCAGTGCGCCGGATTTCGTCAACGCACGGATCACTAAGATTACCCTGGACAACGGTCTCACCTGCTACACCGCTATCGGCCCAAACGTGCGTCGCTTTTTCGGGGCATGCGTGAACACCCCTGCTATCTCATCTCGCGGCGAGCAACACGTCCTTGAGCATATGATTGTAAGTGGCTCTCGTCGCTTTCCGAGTCAAAATATTTACCGAGAGCTTCATCACGCATCGGACTGCGCACCAGGAGCCTGCACCTATTACAACAAGACCTGGTACTACGGAACTGCTCTATCAGAGGGGGGCTTTAAGGAGCTCACAGACTTCGTAATCGACGGCCTCTTCAATCCAACATTAACCGTGGAGGCGTTCGAAACTGAAGCGTACCGCCTCCGTCGAGAACGGGTACGTGGGCGCTCCTCCATTACGTATCCCGCCGGCGTCGTGTTCAACGAGATGCGGCAGTCGTACCTTCACCCCCAGAACACAGCGCTTCGCAATGCGGTGCTGCATCTCTTCCCGGAGGCGCTTCCTCAAATGGATTTTGCAGGAAGCCCTGATGGACTACAGAAACTACAGCACAAAAACATCCTGAAGTATCACCAACGATTTTATTACCCAGAGAACGCGGTCTACTTCATTGCTCATCCAACCTCCCCTGCATCGACCCTCCGATTATTGGAAACCCTCAAACCCTCGGGGAAGTCGCATAACTATGAACCTCCAGAGTTTGATATGTCGCGCGCTCACGAAGTGCACTGCACCTATCCGGCTGTGCCTGGTATCACCGGTCACAATTCGAACCTGGTAATCCTTATCCCAACTGAAAAAGCGAGCTCGCTCAAAGAGCTTCTGTTTTTCAATATGTTGTGGGACTCTCTCTTCTACCTCGATCGCAATAAATATACCCAAAAATGGGAGAAGGCCTCTCTGAAGGGTCGCTGCGTCGTGTCGAGTTGCGCCCCAATAGTTCTCGGATCACAACACTTTGTTGCGATCCAGGTCGATCAACTCGCGCCAGAGGACCAAAGCACTATCCAAGAACTGGTCCTTACCTCGTACACGAGGGTCACCGAGCGAGAGCTCCCATTTGCGACCTTCAACTCAGCGCTTGCCGGCCTTCGACACTTTTACAACTATCCATCGAATTCGGCCGAAGATGCGTTCTGGCCCATCACCGAAGAGATCGACTCATATCCTAACTTCAACCTCCTTACTCGAAGCGCTGTCGCGCGCGAGATGCACGACAACGCGAGGAAGCACTACCCGGACTTCTGTCGGTTCGTGGAGAAAATATTCCACAAGACACCACTCGTGTTCAAGCAAGACCCCGCGCCCGTGAGAGTTGCCAAACGAAAGGCGCTGGCTTCACCGCATCAGCCAAAACAGCTCGATCACTCCCCCCGCCCACTCCAGGTTAACGTACCCGACTATGATCTCATCACGAAGCGGATCGCTCTGTCGGCAAGAGAGGCGCTCACGATCCGCCTCCCGTTTAAGGACGAAAACGAGAGAATAACGAGCGTTCCGATCGGCGACGAGAACCGGATTCATCTCAACATCGGCTTCGATCTCTCGGTTCTACCGAGTGACCTTTGGATGCATGCTATCTTTCTCCTCAACACCCTAGGCGAGAACCGATCTCATTTCCGCAGTCCCAGTCACGTATCAATGAAATTCAACGCTCTAGCCTCTCCGGCGAACAATCAGGTGCTCCCAATCACAGCGACTGGGTGCCACTTCTTTATGGGCGTGTCGGTTTTTCCCGACGATTTCAAGCGTTTCCTTGATGTACTTGGGAAAGTATTTGCCACACCCGACTATACCGAGAGCTCGTATCTCCATGGGCTTGAGTACCAACGAGACTCTCTCTTCCCAGATATATACGATCCGAGCGCGTCCGATGGCCTCTCCGACGCCTTTCTCACCCGAGCACTTGCGTATTTCGATCGGGGCTATCGCCAACGGGAGGCGCTGGTAGGATTCGAGGCTCTGCCGAAATTCAATCGAATCCTGTCAGCGTGGAATCACAACAAGTTCTCTGAGTCAGAGCGCAGAATTTACCGGGCCGTGAACTACCTCTTTTCTGGCAGCGCGATCTCCTTTCAGTACTCAGCACCAGAGCGACTCGAAGACGAAGTAGCGAATGACCTGCGTGCGTTCTATGATGCCCAACGCCGCTGGGACAAGAAGTACATCTACCAGGCATCACGAAAGCTCGCGCGAAACGATCTCTTGATTGCCCCCTCAGTTACAAACATCGCGGCTCGTGTTTTTCACCTTTCAGATTTCTTGCCTGAGCACGAGGTGCCCCTGGGTTTTCTGTCAGGATTCGTGATTGGAAAAGAGCTCAACGCGGCACGTGGCTTCTACCGGAATTTCGTCAAGTTTGACCCTACGACTGCCTGCCTGACACTCATGGCCCAACGTGGATCGAGCGCATCGGCACCATTTAAGGTGTATGACTCCCTGCCGAGTATCTTGCGGGACACAGACTTAAGTCGCAGACAGATTAAAGGATTAACAACTGCAGCTCTGGTTCACCATCTAGGCCGGCTCTCGGACTCGGACCCGCATTCAAAGATGATTCGCCGAGTTCGTCTGAACAACCTAGGGGTCGGACCTGATGCGTTCAGCGTGTACGCTGAACAGATACTGACAGCATCACGATCGAGCTTTACTGAACTGGGAGAACTCCTCGCAAACGCCCAATCGAAAGCTCGAAATCTCTTACTCACGGGCAAGGAAGGAGCGAAAGAGATTCGCGCAAACTATAAACCGCTGCAGTTTGGGAAACCGCTGCTCTGCAATCTGTAGGAGGTATCAGTCTCGATCTGGTGCTAGTAGTTACGTAGAGGTCGTAATCCCAGTTTGAGAAATACAAAAGGCTGTGCGATAACCCCCTTCCCCAATCATCTGAGGATTTTGTATATGAACCTACTGACGAAGCATCTCCCAATTGTAGCCGCAGCATCCCTCGCCTCCCTCTCATTATCCGAGGGCTCTGAGCTACGTGCGCTCGCGCTTAACTCCCATCCAGAGGCCCGATTCGACGTATCGAAGGACTACCAAAAACTCGGCACGTTCAAAGACACCACTTTCTATCTCCAAACTGAGGGAATCCGAAAATATCTTGTAGCCGTCAATCAGGGGGACGTTGCCCGCATATTGTGCCAGTCGACCGCCCTTGGCGGCTTCTCTGTGAGTGAGCTCTCGGGCGCGGTTGGCATGTGCCAGATCAGTCTCGGAGCAGATCAGTACGCCTACACGCCATTTGCCGGCGGACTCTTCGGAGAGCTGTAATACAAGCCCAAGCTCTTTGTGAGTGTTCCATGCTTGGAAAGCTTGAACCACCCTTACGATTCGCACTACCGAAACAGGCTGGTGACGGAGAGCTATTCGGTTATTACGCGAAGTACATCCGAACGATCGGGCTTGGGCGAGATGGAATAGCCCATGAAGCTCTGCTTAATGGTGTCCGATCCTGCGTGAAGAGCTACTCATCTTGGATTACCAAGCTTGTTTCTAATCCTGCTCAAGCCGAGTTCGAAGCGCTCCGAAAGGCGCGAGCCGCCCTTCCCGAGTTTGGAGAAAATCTCCAACGCGGAATTGGGTGGTTACTCGATCCAAAGCATGGTCCCGTGTTTGCCTCAGAATTGATTGTGGATTGTGACCGGACGCCTTCGCCGAAACTCTCGGATGTACCTCGCGTGAGCCAGGAATTTCTTCGACAGCTTGAGGCAGTTCTCGCAAAGATCCTTGACCGCCAGATATACTGGAGGCTCTCCTCATCCAATATTCTAGTACACCGCCCTTCCCCAACGACACTACGGCCTGTTCTGATCGATTTCGCCGACTGCGGAAAGCCACGCTGGTTCGAGAGCCATACAGCACGGGCATCTGCAGTGGCGGAGATACTTGCAGAGGCTCAAAGAAAGATCGCTTCAGACGTTTCTGGCTCCACGAATGTCCTGAGCGCTCTGATCGCGCCGCCAGGTATGCGTCCGCCGATCGACTGAGTCTCCCGCCCGTGTGATAGGGGATGGTATCGTCAGCGCTCTTGAGAGTTACGCAGCAGTCAGTCCTCCTGCGCCTCATCACCCTGCTACGAAATCATTCCTGCTAAGGCTGCGCTTGGGCGCCCCCTGCTCCGGCTGGCTGAGGCGCGTCCTCTATCACCACCTCGGCCAAGAGATACTCTCGTAGAGCCTGCCGCTCCTGCTGCCCGAGAGTGATGTCACGATCAACCACCATAAGGGCTTTCTGCTTGTATTGCTCCTTACGCTCTGGCTGACCGAGTGCACCCATAAGATCAAAGAGTAGAGTGTATGCAGACGCCTGATTGGGATTAAGAGCGAGCGCCTTATTCGCATACGCCTCTACATCAGCTACAACGGCTGTCCTTGATGCATCATCGGCTTCTAGCATTCCCATCAGACGCACATGACCACGCGTTACCCACGCCTGTGGAACCCCCGGGTCAAGTTCCGTGGAGCGCTCAATTGCCTCCGCAGCTCCCGCATAGTCCATTTCATTCCGTAGAATCTCTGCCAACATCTGGTATGCCTCGGCTTTGAATCGAATATTGGGGGTCGTTTCTGAAAGGGTCTTTAGTGATTGCTTAGCCTCTGGAAACTTTGCTCGACGAATATACAAACGAGACACATTCAGCAGCGCGTGTTCACCGGCAGGATTTTCGTCAAGTGATTCCCGGTACAGTCGTTCAGCATCATCCCACTTTCCCTGAAGATCATAGGCGTGCCCTTTGTTACTGAGAGCCTGAAAGTTGTTGGGATTGTACGATATCGCTTTGTCGTAATTCGCATGCGCGTCATCATACTTTTCTTGAATTTCGAGAGCATACGCTTTCACTCGGTACGCCTCAGAATTACGCGGGTCTATCTGCAAAACTCGATCGGCATACTCGATCGCTTTTACTCCGTTTGCTGCTTCTGCAAACCCTACGCTACCTTTCATCGCATAGGCTGTAGCCGCCGCAAGAAGCGCATCAACATCATCACCTTGTGTCGCCAATGCCTGATCTGCTCGCGCGATCACCCCGTTGAGATCCCCTGAATCATACGAGACCTGCAAACCTCGGAGAAATTCACGACGCGCATCTGCTTGAATCTTCCACCAGAAGAGTGAGCCAACGACTACGCCTACTACGATTGATATGCCGAGAGCTTTTTTCATAGTTGCTCGTGTACTAAATACCGTGGGACTCCTCGCAGAGATTTTCTCTTGCGAGCACCTGGTTAGCTTAATCGAGACGAACCAGCACCGCCATTACCAAACCATGGCGAGGGAGTCCGCCTCGAAAGCTCCCCTGGAGAAGGACGGATGGGTTCCTGATACACATGCCTCCCGGGAACCGCTTTCCCCCATAGGTGGGTATCGGCTTTCTATGAGCTATTCTTGAGTGTTACGACATCCCCGGGGCACCGCCGAAACCAGCTGTCACGACCACTTCGGACAGGATCGGATCTGAGCGATTTTCAGGGCTTATCGAGCCATGTGGGGTCAAAAGCTTTACTAGTGATGGCAGCCTGTTACCGTATAGCCGTCGAACCCTATCCACAACAACCGCGTAGACCGAAGGCTCGTATGACACCCGCATCTCCCTCATCACATCCGTTACGGCAGCAGGCTAAGGGTCGTTTGTTTTGCGTTGCGAACATCGTGCGCTCACTGCTGCTCGCGTGTGGACTCCTGGTCGTTGTTGGACAATCTACAACCGCGTTCGCGGCAACGTGCAGTCACACCTGCAAATACAGAATCACAAAAGATGGCTACACCTACAACGTGACCGGAGTCTCCTATTACTCGTGCGGCTTCTCGTGGCCCGCGAATGGATGTTCCGTGATCCAGAGTCAGATCGTACCGCGCATTAACCCGGGAAGACTCAGTGGATCATGGGCATTAACCTGCGGCAACGTAACTGCATTCTCGGCGGCCATCCTTGAAGTTCCAACACCGACGCCTACCAACACGCCGACGGCGACACCGACATCGACCCCGACTCCAACAAACACCCCAACCGCGAGCCCGACTACTACCCCAACTTTGACCGCAACTCCGTCGGCAACCCCAACTACCACTCCGACATCAACAGCCACCCCAACGAGTACGTTCACGGCGACGCCTACAACGACTCCAACTACCACACCAACAATCACATCAACATGGACTCCGACACCGTTACCAACCGGAACGCCGACGAGCACACCAACGAATACTCCAACTAACACACCGACGAGCACACCAACAAATACTCCGACCAATACACCTACGAGCACGCCGACAAGTAGTCCTACGCAGACACCAACGAGCACCGCTACCCCGATACCAACTGACACCCCAACGAGTACGCCAACTCGAACACCAACCGTGACGGCGACGGCCACCCCGACGAATCAACCCACTACCACGCCAACGGCGACACCGACATCGACGCCAAGTCCCATCCCACTGACCCCTGTAGCGGAGTGCGTGGATGTTCAGACTGATGGGTCTCTGCTGGCGCACTTTGGCTACCAAAACAACAGCTCGACGACGATCGTTATCCCGGTCGGAACCAATAATCGCTTAACGCCGGGCTCTGATGATCAGGGACAACCGACCCAGTTCATACCTGGCCGGATCACGGACGTCTTCACGGCGGCCTTCCCCTCCACGTCGACTCTACGCTGGATCCTCGGAGATGCGACCGTCGATGTCACAATCGCGACGGAGCGTTGTCAGGGAGCCCCGATTGAATGCACGGATACAGACAATAGCAAGAATCTTGCGCTCCTAGACAACATCGCGGCCGATCAACGTAAACTCATACGCCGCCTTGCGAACCGAATACTAGCGCTCAAGCCGAATGCGGCGACACGAGCCAAGGCTCAAAGCTACCTACGAGAGGCAGATGCCATTTACCTCGCGCAGTGGTCTGCGATCTGGGGAAGCTTCTCGAGCATAACGAAGAACTGCACTAACTGCGCTGCCATCGATAGAGCCGCAGATATTCAAACGCTTTCCAACCGATCGCAGAACTTTGTAACTTTGAGTCAGCGAACGGGCCGCACCCTCAGAGCTCTCGGGCGAGGAAAACTGTCGGTCACATCCGCCAGCATCATCAAGCGTATCGCAACGATTCACGCGTCGTTCCTCAAAACAGCGGCATCGCTGCCGCGATTTGAGAGCAAGTGCAATTAATACGGCGCGACTACAGAAGAACCGACCCGTAACAAAAGGTGCCCAAGGTGTGCTGATACAGATATAGTAACGCTGCGTCTCGCCAGCAGTGTTGGCGATGTCGTCGCTTACAAGGAGTCCAGGAAATCCAATAGGTTCTTGCGTTCACCTGCGGGAAGGGCAAGGAACCGCTCCTTGGATGCCTGAGCCTCCCCGCCGTGCCACAGAATGGCCTCTTCAATCGTTCTGGCTCTTCCATCATGCAGGTACAACGGCTTCTCCCCCGCTTTTGTGAGTTGGGATGCAAAACCGAGCCCCCACAGTGGGGCAGTTCTCCACTCTCTTCCCTGAGCAGAATACTCTGACCAGCCATCAGCAAGTCCGGGCCCCATATCGTGCAGGAGGAGATCGGTGAACGGATGGATCGTTTGATTAGATAACTCCGGGTCTGTATGGCTTCCTGTAGTCAGTGTCATGACGTGACACGCATTACATCCAAGCTGAACAAAGAGCCCCTTACCCGCCATCACTGACGGTTCCCCTTGGTTCCGAGCTTTCGGTACACCCGCAAGCCGCAAGTAGACCGCCATCGAATGAAGCTGTTCCAGGGACACTTCAAAGCGAGAGGGCTTTGAGTAAAACAGTGGGTTTGTGATCTGCATGTCCTGAAACAGTGCTGCCCCAGATTGTTGGAACACCGTAGGCTGCGTCGCCTTAAATCCAAAACGCCCGACAGCACTCTGATTGGTCGAGACATCGGGAACCATATTCACTCGTCCCGATATTCCATCCCCATTTACGTCGTTTGGATCGCTAAGCCCCGTGATGGTGGCATCCGGAACCGCCTCCAGAAGCCCCTGACCGATCAGAGCTGGCGACATCCGCAGCGAAGCAACCGAGCCGCGCGGCAGTGGAGTCCTAGAGGTCACCGTTAGCTTCGGCTTTCGCAATCGATACACTGAACCGTCTGCATACTGACCTCGGACTCCCCGCCAGGATAGACGCATGGTGTCGGGCTTGTCTTTGCTCCGCACGGAGTGATCGCGGAGTTGCGAGCCGAAGCCCCTCACGGCGATAGGAGAGCCGTCTTTACGAAGCCTCCTTCGCTGTAATTTCACCACCATCGTACTACCGTTTTTGGCCTTAGGATTTAGTACCGCAGGGCCACGCCCATTATTCACATGACATCCACCGCAGGAGTTATTGATGTATCGCGGGCCGAGCCCATCTGCTTTCGTCGCAATTCGGTGAAAAACGGGAAACCCTGCGACTTGCTGATTGATCCTCTCGGGATTGGTCACGTTCGGCGCCGGTACCTGAATTGAGTGCCTATCGGGGAGATCCGATGAGAGGTCTCCACCAAGGTTGGTGATATCCTCGGTCAAGAGATGCTGCGCCGGGAAGCCGATCAGGGCCAGGGTTACAACGCCACAGACTGCAAGCGTAACACTCGATAGTGCCCGAAACATGGTAAAGGTTTTGTCGATGATCATAGCCGCTGAAACCAATCCCGGACGGCGGTAGGATGCTGAATCGCCCCTCCGTTCCAGTGTAAAGGAGGTTATGACGCCCTGGCAAAGAAAAGAAGCTTTTCGGCGGCTTATCAGTTTCACCCCCCGATTGAACGAAACTGGCTCGTCGTGCGGGCGAGCGCACAAGATGTTCCAATCCGCTGTGACGTAGGATAACGTCCCGATGTTACTACGAGCGGGTAGGACATCCCGCTGCTACGGGAGTCTGGTTGGTAGGCGCTCTGTGCAGCGGGCCCACTCCGTACAGATAGAGGCATATATGAAACTAAATCCTGTGATCGCCGGACGTGGTATGGCTGGCCAAGCAATGGAGCGAAGCCTCCGAATCGTCGAAACCCTGGAGCCGGAGATCGACATGGCGAAACCAGTGTTTATCGAGCGGGGATCCTCGCTCTCTCGCTACATTCAGCCGGGAGCCACCAACCTGCTGTGCATAGCGAATCCACACGCGTATCACACCGCAACCCTGCTTGAGGGTGTGGCGTCAGGCTTCGATGGCGTTATCGTCGACAAACCGGTCGCCATCTCTCAAGAGCAGGTAGACGCAATACGCAATATCACCCTCCCCGTTGGCGTGTGCCACGGGTACCGAATGATGTGGGGACCTCAAACGATCAAGGAGATGTGCTCCAGAGGAGATATCGGCGAGGTTTTCTCGATTGAAGGTTCGTATCTGCAGAGCTCCTCGGCTCAGGTAGCGCTTAATCCTGGAAAGCCCTCACGCCAAGCGTGGAAGAACGATCCCTTGTTCAGTGGCCCCTCGGATGCACTCTTCGATATCGGCTCCCATTGGAGCGATATGGCGATCTGGCTGGCTGGCCAGCTACCTTCCTCGGCCCGCGCGAAATTCTCGTATGTGAATGCCGAAAGCGAGCACCGAGACTCTCATGTGTACCTCGATTTTGATTTTCACTCCGGCATCTCAGCCCGAGCGACGATATCCAAGACCTTTCATGGGACGTCAAATAACTTCGAGATAACGGCGCTCGGATCTCGCGGAGCGTTAACCTGGCGCTTTCTTGATCCTGATGAGGTGGTACATGGTATCGGAGGATCGTACTCGGTTATCCGTCGAAGCGACGCAACGTTTGGCTCATGCCAGCGTCCGTTTCACGGCACTGGCTGGTTGGAAGGATACACGGAAGTTATCCGCCAGATCGTTCGAAGACTCGCAGGGCTCGACTATCGCCCAGTACCCTCACTGCGGGAACAGGCTGCTCTCTTCGATATCCTGCTCGGCCTCGTGGCTAGTGGCCAGTGGAGCGAACACCCCGATAAGCGGTAACCCGCTGTTTTTAGGTCTTTTCCAAATACCCGGAGAGGAGCGAGCAGACTGGCGAATAAGCTCTCCTACTAGCAGGGTGATGAAAGACTTCCTGTTGCGCATTTCGATAGTTTGACTGCGACTTCGTTGGAGCCGCCGAAAAAATCCTCAACGTATCTCGGAGGATACGCCTCCGGTTTTTTCGTCATCCCCGCCTTGTTTCGTCAAAACTCTCAAAATGCTCACTACGGAACCTTTTTTCACCACCCTGCTAGGCATCAGACCGATACATAACGGCCATACCACTGAGGGAATGTCGGCAGACCATGAAACGAGCCAGCACGTGCGCGTTTCTAGTGCGCCCCCTCAAGGTCGCCATACGGGGCTTTGACTGAACCTTTTTTCGTCCTCCTGTAAGGAGTAAGATAGAGATATGGATCGTGATCCGACAAACCGCAGAGAATTTACAAAAACATTCCTTACTACCCTTGCTGGGCTCTCGTTTAGACCGGACACTATTCGCGGCGCATCCCCATCACTACAAGACGGGCTCGCTACCTTTGTTAACGATCTCAATCGAGAAACAGGGGCTCTCGCAGGCGGATCTCAAACTACCGCGCTCTCTCAGAGCCAGAGCCAAGAAAAAATAGATCTTACTTTTGCAGAGGCATCATTGCGACTTGGTGCTCGCGATTCGCTTGCTCCATCACGCAGCCAGGCTCGAGGAGAGATCCTGATATCCCTACTCGATAAGGGTCTCTTCCTCTACGCTCAAGAGGTTGATCACAATCGAGAACGCTTCCTTCCAATCCTCAGATTGTACTCGGTCGTGCCCCTCCCCGTGAGTGAAGCGACCGTAGATGGAGCTAGCCCCACCACGGCTAAGTGTTTTGAGGTATCGGCGGAGCTATCGCTGCCAACAGCGGAGGAGATCCTTCCTTCGTTTTCCGCGCTTACTCAGCAGGTAGGACCTAGGGAGTCTGTGATTATCGTTAATCCGATCCAGTGCAAGCGAGACCTCGCTCACTTCCAGGCCGCTGGCATCGCCGTCGATGCCACTGAGTACCGCGACTCCGTCCTCCGAAATGAGTTAGCGAGTCACCTCTTCCTGGAACGGTACGGCATGCCGAACGGCAACAACCCAGACCGCACAGCGACATTTCCCAACGGAGGAACTGCTACAGTCTCATTCGTGCAGCTTTCAGAGGCCTATTCTGACTGGCAAGCGCTTCGAAACGATTCCACCGCGCCAGTCATGGTTGTTCGACTCCTCGCATCCGACCTGCCGCAGTACTCGGTAAGCCGGAATATCCTAACGGCAACACTCCGGAAACTCTCAGCCGATTATCCTGAGGACTTTCGCGACGTGGGGACTAGTGCACTGGCCCTGGCTCGAAAACTCACCTCTACTCCGCCGATGCGAGAACGATTCACAACGCTACTCACGCAGTCGTACGAACACGCGTTCAAAAGCGTGTTTCTCCCACTTCTCAGGAAGGCCGATCAATAACCCCCGAAGATTGCGCGAGTGCCGATAGAAGCCCCTGAAGTAGCTTGATACGCCCGCCACCGTGATACTGTTCGTTTCGCACATGAATGACCTCGTACCCCGCAGCTCTAAAGAGCCGATCCTGAAGGGCATCTCTACCCAATAGGACATCTCCGTCGGGCCCCTCTGCGTAATGCCACTTATCACCGTCACACTCAACAATCAGTCGACCGATTACCATATCTACCGGCGCTCCAGCGACGAGAACATTCCGTTCGATTAAACCGTATGGAATTCCGAGCGACCCAACGAGCTCATCAAAGATCTCCTCTTCGAACTGTGAGCTAATATTATCCCTCAAACGATCTCGCAGAAGATCCAACATGGCGAATTCTTTGGTGGATGGAACGATCCCTCCGCCCAGCAAGCTATGATAGGCCTGCCGCCACTCATCTTCGTCACGCACGATGGCGAGATCCTGCTCTGTCATTACTCGCCCGACAAGATCAGGCTTGAGAATAGCAAAACACCACCCTAACTGAATACGATCACGGAGCGACCACGACTTCCCGTTGCGGTCGGCAAAATCTGCGATCTCAAGACAGAGCTCGTCGCTCGGAATGTTCAGCGTCGCAAAAGACCAGGCGAGCATACACACGTCCTGAAGCGAGAATCTCTGTGCCGCATCGGGGGAGCGAAACCGGCTGATGGCCTCGGCTGCAACGGCGTCAAAGAATGAAACATCGCGGTATCTCAACCGAGCAAGCCCCCATACTATCTTTGACATCTCCTCCATCTTATAGGCGGAGAGTTCGGGGGTAGAGACACTCACTACCGTCCGGAGCGGCTCTGGATTATTGAGGTGCGTCCGGCCAAGCGCCCACAACAATACTGCCACACTTTGAGTGCTCACATTCCACTCATGCGGATTAATCCCTTCAGGAGGACGACGGATCATGCGCTGCGTGAGCGTGGATGCAATAGACTGCAAGAGAGTGACCGACTGCTCTCGGATCTCCACTGGACCAGAGATCCGGTCATGGCTATCCCCAGAGCCCATTACCATCGCAATGGAGCGCGCCGAGTTTGAAAGGTCAATCGAGGTCAATTCCGGAAGCCTCGGAAGAAGGTAGCTTTGAAGCTCTCGAAAAAAATAGGTATCGAAGAGATCATCGACTCGGCCCGCTCGATCGATAAACGGCTCGGCCAGCTTTACGTACGACCACGAAAGACGAGCTATCAGCCGTGCATCGGGAATAGCATGTAGATCCCGGTTGTGCAAAACGATCTGAGAAAACGACCGATACAGCGATGGATGCACAATGCCCACACGCGCGCACCCAGTGGCAAAGAGCGCGAATGACTCAAGATTGGCCCATTCACGTTCGACACCACCATCGACATAGGCCATAACCAACCTGGGCCCAACAGCTCGGTCGGCACCAAACCGGGCATGTGAATATACCGCCACTATGTCTGCAAACTGCTCATCCGATGCACTACGAGCGATCTCCAACGCGCGACCGGCCAGGACGTGCAGAGCCCTCGCTGGAATCAGGTGCCCTTCCCGCCAACTGCGCGCAAGGGAGGCAAACGAAACTGGATCAAGCTCCTTGTGCAGCTCAATCACTCGCTCAACTATTCTTTCTCCTCCGACCACGTCACGGGGACGCATTGTGCTCAAAGCTCGAAAAAACCGTACGACATCACCCAGAGATAGTCTCTCAGCTTGTTCTTCGAGACGCTCTACCACACGCCGCAACCCAGCGCCCTGCGATGGATCTTTGAAGCTTGCGCCTAACGCTGAACATGCACTGATAAAGTCCAAAAGCTGGTCACGTTCCAAGCTCTGCACGAAGCCCAAATCGAGCGACACGATATTCCGCATTATCATCTTTGCCTTGGCGCCCGCATCTCGATACGGGAATGCTACCAACGGCCGCAGCGCAAGCGCCTCGAGCATCTCAATGATCGCCTGTTGTGGCAGCTTTCTCGCCATCTCACTCGCGGTTAGTGCGAGATCGAAGCTCAAGCATGTATCTCGCTTGTCGAGGTACGATGGCTCACTTTTTGCGTCACCCGCTTCAAGCACTGCACCATCACGTGAGTTGGGCAACGCATAGGCGATAGAGAGATCGACCAACTCTTGAGGAGCGAGATACCCCTCAAATCGCTCGACACGGGCCGCCACTCGATTAAACAATCGCGTGTCATTAAACCTAAGCTCCGCAAACGCTCGAAGTATTCGCGCAAGCTCCTTCATCGGCATGTTTTGGACTTCAGGTGCAACGCGCTTGGACAATGCGCGGCTCAGTTCTCCATTTCGGACCCCCAACGTTACGCAGTGTGAGAGGAGATCGCTGACCTGTTCGGTCGTTAGGCGATCGACGGATTCGATCGCGCGCCGGGCGAGGTCATTAATGACCCGACTTCGCTCGGCAGCACACACGGATAGGATACCCTTGCGTTCCTGCCGATCTAAGCTCGCCCACGCCGACGCAAGGCTGCCGGCAAGCTCAACAACATCAATCCGCGCGGCGGCCGACAGCTTCTCCCCCACCGCAGCTACCGCTCTCGTAAACGAGTGGCCTCCGGGTAGCTCTACAGGTCGGGAAAGTTCCTCAAGCTTATTTGCAGACGCATTCTGCCCAGCGACCTCAGTCTGGTCGTTCGCAGCGGATCTCAGTAATCCAGTATGCGTAGGGTGTCTCATCATAGCCGGGCAATGATCTCAAAGCCTTAGACGCAAGTCAAAGTCAGCCCACAACACGGTACTGGTCAGCGGCTTCGCCAATTGTAGGTCGAAACGATCTGGCAGAATCTGTTCGATCTGGATCTAATTCGATGCGAGGGGCAGTCCAGTCGCTGATATCACGGGCCTACCTACAAGCAAGCCCCGGTATTGGTACGAGATTCTCTCATTCCGGACGAGCGGTCGAAGGCACCAACGAGTAGGTCGTTTCGTAGTCCCTATTTCGCCCCCATTGGAGACGCAGCCGGATCCATTCGCTATCCTCAGCCCCTTCAAACACACACAAACACGGCAAGCGCGACCAGGAACGAAGATTTACATTGATGAGCTCAAGGTGTGGTGGAGTCACAACATCACTCCATACGGTCTTATGTAATAGGAGTTTGAAATGGTGTCGTGAACGCACGATGGCCTGCTCCTCCCTCGGACACGAGAGGCTCTCAGGGGTATTCACGCTGGTGAGAACATGTTCACATACTCCACCACGGGTCCGTGCTGCTTCCTGTATCTCTGACAGGACATCTGTGAGCCCACCGTGCGTCTCAGCTTGGGCGAGCGATCCACCAACAACAAACACGACCGACTGAGACCCATCCCCAAACTGCGCATTGTAGCAGAACAATCTGCGGGCTGATGCGGTGAAGGCAACCGGATGCAACGACTCACCCGGCTGAAACACAAAATGATACACCCGGGTCGTATACGGTTCAACCGTGAACGCGATCGGTCGCGGAAGTACCAATGAAACAAGAGCCTCGCCCATACTGCGCAGACAGCTCACCTCTGGCGGCGACACCTCTCGATGTACTTCGTGGATCTCCCCGTGGGGATGGTTACTTCCGAACATAAGGCCGAAGCTAAAGGGATTTCAGTCAAAAAGGAAGGAAAAAAGTGGAATACCGAGCAAAGGGTGCAGGTGGTGCCTGGGGAACCGATCGTCCCACGAGGTACCATCGAGATTCACCAAAGAATGGTACCGGGCTTTACAAACGCACAAACGGGGTCTGACCGCGATGAACCGAAGCTCTTGCGCTACGAACCAACCAGCGTCCTGTAGTTCTTGTAGGGGCGCGTGGAATACTTCGAAAAGCGAAGAGCATTCCAAGATCCGCTTTCCCAGCAGGGAGGATTTTACCTCGCTCCCCGAGGGCTTGGATGCGATACGCAACTGTTGATGCAGCAGAGATACATGATGATGCGACAGCCCCGATCGGTGCGGACTGATATGGACGGTCCGCGTTTGAAAAATCTTCGCATCGAAGAACATATCGATCGAACGACGCACTGTATCGACGCGCAATCCAAGAGCACGAGCAATACTCGCCTCAGTCTAGTCGGCCCGAAGCAGAGCGGTATTAAGAATACGTGATTGGACTACGGTTAGTTTGATTCGTTAGATCCCGTCTTGGATGTTTACTCCAAGCTATCTCACGTCAGC
>JBIIYC010000032.1:0-20761 GCA_044347025.1 Bdellovibrionota bacterium | reverse complement strand
CGCAGATGGCGCGGACGACTTTGAAGCGTTCGGTGAGCTTCGCTATTTTTGCGCCCCCATGTGGCGAGCCGAGCGTTACCAGTCGGTGCAGGGGCGCTTTGCAGGTACCGGAAGCATCCAAGGCGCGCACGATAATTCCCCCGAGTGAATGCCCTACAAAGGAGACGGGCTCGCTGGTGGTGATGTCATGTACAAAATCACACAGTTCCGCTGCCGCCGCGGTGAGCGATAGTTTCCGCGATCGATACCCGAATCGATACACGTGTGCATTCGGGAGGCGGGAACGTAGCCTTCGCTCCATGAGGAGCATATCGATCTTTGACCGTGATAGGCCGTGAACGAGGACGATGTGCGGCGCGACTCCCATCGAGAGCTATGAGCGACAATTGGTGTGAGTGGACACTTATGCGTTGGCTACAAGCTTGGCTAGGTCAACTGGTTGATACGTCGACGGCTTTCGAACCTTGCCTCGAGCATCCTTTCCTACAGCATAAAAGTCTCCGCCAACTTTGAGTACGGAAACCTTTACAACTTCCTGTGGCCACTGGACATCGAGGCTGCAGTGCCATGCATCCGGCTCAAGGTCTATCTCTCCGGCTGTCCAACCGTCGAGCTTTACGAACTTCTCAAGATTGTTGTCGCACACCAGCTCAAACGCTTCGGCGAGGGGAATGCCAAACGCACACGCATTCCAATACATGGTGTAGGCTACATCGGCGAGTCCATCGATCATCTCCTCGTGATCGGGCTCTTCGCTCGGGTGATAGTTGAGGGCATCTGGAGCCGTAATCTTGGTGCCGTTTACTTCCGGTGTGACTCCGAGACCGTGAATAACGTACTCAAGCACCTCTGAGAGTAGGAGTTGGGCTCCAAGAGCTCGCTGCTTCGGGTCTCCGCTATGAAGCTTCTCCCTCACTGACTGTCCGGCAAGTTGCATGAACTTTTCGATCTTTGCGCTATCCATCGGGTAGTGTCTCTCGCGGCTAGATGGGGCCACGTTGGCCCAACAGATGTATATACTGCGAGCGCGGCGTAAATTCCACAGAGAAACGGTCGATAGGTGAAAAAATCTGTAACTATTTGCACAGTTTAAGGTCTCGTGGTACTCGATCGGGGCGGGTGACCGTCAGGTGCAGAACATCACAAAGGTAGGTTTCATGAACTTTTTTAACCTTCGCTCTCCTTCGAATATTCGCATCGAAGAAGCCACGTCCTCGGGCTCACACGGTGAGCGAGGTGGATTCCTTCCAGCACTTGGTTTCTTTGCCCTCCTGTGCGCGCTGGTCCTCGTGAGTGTTGCTTTTGTTTTCGGCACCGTTGTCTCCGTTGGATCCGTCGGAGTGCGCAAGATCGCATTCGGTCCTCGACAAGGCTTACTTGAGAAGCCGCTCGCACCGGGTTTCCACTGGACGATACCCGGATACTCAACGATCTACGAAGTGCCACAGACGGTGCAGGTGATAAACTTTGATCGCGATGTCAAAGTGCATCCGGGAAGCTTTGGCTCGCTTGATGTGCCGACAATCGATGGAACAACGGTCGATATCGATGTGTCGGTGATGTATCGATTCTATTCGAAAGCGGGAACCGATGATGGGCGTAGTCACGGGGGCCCCAACGATCTCATTAACAACGTGGGCGCTACGGATGTTCAGTGGTCCAAGTATCTTTCACAGGTCGCCGATAACCAACTAAAACGCTCGCTGGGAGCCCTCTCCACGGTTGAATTTTACGATCCAAAGGCGCGAGAAGAGCGGGTCGTTCTTGCCGAAAATGCGCTTCGTGATTCGCTCGCTCCAGTCGGCATACAGGTTGAAGGGATTTTGCTGCGTCGGTACACCTATCGAGAGGAGATCGACCAGGCGATCTTCAAAAAGAATCTGCAGGAGCTCGAATCTGCCTACAACAAAGTGGCGGGTGATTTCGCTGAAGCTCAGCGCGATGTGAATAAAGTAGAGGTCGATGGAAATGTAGCGATCCAGAACCTCGACAAGCAGGGAGTCAGTGAGGCCGAAAAGATTCGCTCGGAGGGAGACCTCTACCGTCGTCAAAAAGTTGCAGAGGGTGACCTGCTCGTCGCGGAGGCGCGCGCCGATGTCGACAAACAAAGAAGTGATGTTCTTGCAAAGGCTGGGAGCGACGTCTACGTAGCGCTCCAACTGGCAAAGTTGCTGGCAACCCTGAAGGGAGGAATTGTTGCAAACGTCGATCCGTTTGATCTCGATTCGTGGGTAAAGAAGTTACTCGGGCCAGAGGCGAAAGGACGTCTAGACGTGGCGGAGGCTTCGAATGAAAAGTAGAGGTACAGCGATGCGAGCCCTTATTGTTCTAGTGTTTGCGGTTGTTCTCAGTGCTTGCGATACCGGCTTGCAGCACATGGGAGCAACTGAATATGGAGTCCGTTTTCGAAAGCTTCCGCCAATTCTCGGTGGTGGTGTAGGAGGGCCCGCAAGCGTTGCGTCGCCCTTGCAAACCGTTGTCGTCTTCCCATGGGAGGATATTTATCGCTTCGACACATCTCCGCAGTATCTCAGTTGGGGGCGTGGAATGGGTGATGGTGGCGGAGCTACCCAGCTCGTCCAAAACGAGGATGTTCATACACGTGCCAAGGACGGCAACGAGGCTGCTCTCAAGTTGACGGTTCGGTATCGTATCGATCCTAATCCTGCGAGCCTGGTCAAGCTCGTGCAAGAGGTTGCGACCAGTGATGCGGCTGTCCGCGATCTGGTGGTTTCTGTGGTGCAATCAGAGATTCGGACCAACATGAATCAGTTGCGAACCGCCGAGTTTCGGGATGACAAGAAACGTAACGACACCGTCGACGCAGCGCTCGCGGCCGCCCGCTCAACGCTTTCCCCGTGGGGAATTGACGTTGAGGCGATAAATCTGAAGCAGTACCGGTTCGTTCGATTGCTGCGGGATGGCTCTGAAGATACCAGCTACCAGGATCGACTCCGAGACATCCAAGAGAAGGAGCAGGACATCGAGGGCGAGCGCACCCGCATCGAGACGGTGCGTGCAAAGAAGCACACCGAGTATTCGGAGGCGGAGAGTAAGTACAACTCTCGTGTTGCGGAGGCGAAAGGCTACAAGGAGCAGTCGGTATACCAGGGCGACGCCTACTACACCGCTAAAGCCAACGAGGCGAAAGCGATTAAGGCGGAAGGCTCTGCGGAGATTGAGGGACTGCGCCAACAGATCGCGGCCCTCTCCGGCAAGGGTGGAAGAGCGATGGTGCGGCTCGAGGTAGCTAAGCAGCTCTCTGAGGGGAATCCCAAGTTTGTGACCGTGAATCCGGCCCAGGGCTCAGGGGTTGAGGTGTCAAAAACCGACATGAATCAGCTAATTCAGCAACTTGGAGTAGTTGAGGGGCTTGTCGGGCAAGGAAGTTCGGCGCAGACTGGGGCTGCCCCCACCAGCCCAAAACCGGTCGCGCAGAGTGGTGCAAAGTGATTTTTAATCTACAGGATGTAGGAGTAAGAAATGGCAAGTGAGATTAGACGAAGAAAGATCGCTCTTATCGGAGCAGGACAGATCGGAGGAACGTTAGCCCTCCTGTGTGGTCAACGAAACCTGGGCGATGTAGTGCTCTTTGATGTGGTTGACGGTATGCCGCAGGGCAAGGCGCTCGATCTCTCTCACCTTGCCCCGGTGTTCGGACTCGACTTCAAGGTTACGGGAACGAACAATATCGCTGATATCGCCGGTGCCGATGTATGTATTGTGACATCGGGCCTCCCGCGTAAGCCCGGCATGAGCCGTGATGATCTCGTCAAGACAAACGCTGAGATCGTTCGCAACGTCGCAAAAGGCATTAAGGACCACGCCCCGAATTCGTTGGTGATCGTGATTACCAATCCACTCGATGCGATGGTGTACTTGATGCAGAAGGAGACGGGATTCCCGGCGCATCGTGTTGTGGGTATGGCCGGAGTGCTCGATACCGCTCGGTATCAGGCATTCTTGGCGGAGGAGCTTAACGTATCGGTTTCATCGGTATCCGCTTTTGTATTGGGTGGTCACGGAGACGATATGGTGCCAGTTCGTTCGTACACGACGTGCAACGGCATTCCAGTTGCGAACCTCATTTCGAACGAGCGGCTTGATGCGATTGAGAAGCGTGTGCGTGGAGCAGGCGGAGAGGTAGTTGCGCTTCTCAAGACCGGCTCGGCATTTTACTCGCCGGCAGCATCGGCGATTCAAATGGCTGAGGCGTACCTCTTTGATCAACGTCGCGTTCTCGCCGCTGCAGCGATGATGAATGGCGAATACGGGTTGAAGGGAATATACCTCGGGGTTCCGGTTATCATGGGTAAGGGCGGAGTTGAGAAGATTGTTGAGATCGAGCTCACCGCTGCCGAGAAGACCGCACTTCATGAATCTGCAGAGCGAGTTCGCCAACTCCTCGCAATTCTCTAAGACGATCACGTAAAAGGTAAGGACGTATTGTATGAATCTTCACGAATACCAAGCAAAACAAGTGCTCAAGAAGTTTGGGCTTCCAATTCTCGCCGGTCATGTGTGTTACACACCCGGAGAGGCAGAAGCTGCAGCTGATCAATTAGGTGGCGGAATCTGCGTTGTTAAAGCGCAGGTCCATGCGGGCGGTCGAGGAAAGGCCGGTGGTGTTAAGCTCGCCAAGAACTCTGCCGAGGCTCGTGCCTGCGCAGAGAAGATCTTGGGCATGAAGCTTGTTACGCCACAAACAGGCGCTCAAGGTAAACTCGTCCGTAAGGTCTATGTCGAGGCTGGATGCAACATCGCCAAGGAGTACTATCTCAGCATCCTCGTTGACCGCGCAAAGCGCTGCATCTCGATTATCGCCTCTACAGAGGGTGGAATGGAGATCGAAGAGGTCGCACACAACACCCCTGAGAAGATCTTGAACGTGCGTGTTGACGCTAAGGTAGGCCTTCAGGGGTATCAGACCTCCAAGCTTGCTATCGACCTCGGTATTCCGGTTGAGGCTCGTAAGCACTTCTCGGAAGTAGTGAAGGGGCTCTACAAGGCGTTTATCGAGAGCGACCTTGCTCTCCTAGAGGTAAATCCGCTGGTTCTCACCAAAGACAACACGTTCGTAGTTCTCGATGCCAAAGTGGCCCTCGAGGACAACGCAGCGTTCCGTCAGAAAGCGATCCACGACATGCAGGATTACGACGAGGAGGATCCTCGTGACCTACGAGCACAGAAGTACGGACTCAATTACGTCGGCCTCGACGGTAATATCGGATGTCTCGTGAATGGCGCCGGTCTCGCTATGGCGACGATGGATATTATTAAGGCATTCGGTGGCGAACCAGCAAACTTCCTCGATGTAGGTGGTGGAGCGACCAAGGAGAATGTTACCGAGGCGTTCCGAATCCTTCTCTCGGACACGAATGTGAAGGGAATTCTCGTGAACATCTTCGGTGGAATCATGAAGTGTGATGTGATCGCCACGGGAGTTATTGAGGCAGCCAAGGAAGTCGGCCTCAAAGTTCCGCTGGTGGTTCGTCTTCAAGGAACAAATGTAGATATTGGCCGCAAGATGCTCGCTGAATCGGGCCTTGCAATCACTCCTGCAGACACGATGGATGATGCAGCGAAGAAGATCGTGGCGTTGGCGAAGTAAGGAGTTAAGGGGAACACGATGAGCGTTTTAGTAGATAAAAACACACGCGTAGTAACGCAGGGTATTACCGGAAAGACTGGAGCATTTCACACACGAGCATGCCGTGAGTACGGCACGCAGATGGTGGCTGGTGTAACGCCAGGAAAGGGTGGTCAGGATTTCGAGGGTATCCCTCTCTATGACACCGTGCATGAAGCGAAGAAGCAGGCTGGTGCGAACGTATCGATCATTTACGTACCACCTCCATTCGCTGCCGATGCAATCATGGAGGCTGTTGATGCAGACCTCGATCTCGTGATCTGTATCACCGAGGGAATTCCAGTTCTTGATATGATGAAGGTCGCGACATTCATGGAAGGTAAGCGCACTCGTCTGATCGGACCAAACTGTCCAGGTATCATTACCCCGGGCCAGGCGAAGATCGGCATCATGCCGGGCTTTATCCATAAGCCAGGTCGTATCGGTGTTGTGTCCCGTAGTGGAACCCTCACCTACGAGGCGGTATTCCAACTCTCTGCGCTCGGCATGGGTCAGTCGACCTGTATCGGTATCGGAGGAGATCCCTTGAATGGCACCAACTTTATCGATTGCTTGAAGCTCTTCAATGAGGATGCAGATACCGATGCTGTTGTGATGATCGGTGAGATCGGCGGAAGCGCTGAGGTAGAAGCCGCGAAGTGGGTAAAAGCCAACATGAAAAAGCCTGTTGTGTCGTTTATCGCAGGTGCAACCGCTCCGGCTGGACGTCGTATGGGCCACGCTGGTGCGATCATCAGTGGAGGAGACGATACTGCGGAGGCTAAGTTTACGGCGCTCTCTGCAGCCGGAATCCACGTGGTTCGTTCACCGCATGAGATCGGCGCAAAGATGCAAGAAGTGGTCGGCAAGTAGTCGGGCGACGCCGTTTTCCAAAGGAAATAGGGCATGAAGAAGCGGGTTCTTATCGTTGGTGGAGTTGCGGGTGGAGCCAACGCAGCTACACGGTTGCGGCGGCTTGATGAGACAGCAGAGGTAATCGTTTTCGAGCGAGGTCCCTACGTTTCGTTCGCTAACTGCGGATTGCCGTACCACGTGGGTGGAGAGATTAAGGAGCGTGCGAAGCTGCTGCAGCACACTCCACAAACTCTTCACGACCGTTTCGCGATTGACGTGCGTGTTCAGCACCGCGTTGAGAAGATCGATCGCAGCACGAAAGAGATTGAGGTTCTTGAGCTTGCAACGGGTCGTGTCTACCGCGAGCGCTACGACTATCTTGTGCTCTCGCCCGGCGCTGCGCCGTTAAAGCCACCGGTGCCTGGTCTTGATCTTCCGGGGGTTTTCTCGCTCCGGGATATCCCTGACATGGATCGTATCATCACCTGGCTAGGGCAGGGGGAACGAAAGAAGGCTGCCGTGGTTGGCGGTGGCTTCATAGGACTGGAGATGATGGAGCAGCTCCATCACAAAGGCGTCGACATCGACCTCTTTGAATCGAATCCGCAAGTATTGATGCCGCTTGATTCGGAGATGGTGGCACCGATCCAGAAGGCGATGGAAGCGAAGGGCGTCCGGCTTCACCTAAGCGATCCCGTGCAGGAGATCCGTGACCTCGGTAACGAGAAGCGTGAGGTTGTTACGAAAAGCGGCGAGACGATCGCAGTCGACCTCGTGATCTGGTCCATCGGTGTGCGCCCAGAGACCAAGCTTGCGAGTGAGGCGGGGCTTGAACTCGGGGTAACAGGTGCCGTGAAGGTAAACGAGCACATGCAGACCTCGGACCCGGCAATATTTGCGGTGGGTGATTGTGTTGAGGTGATGCATGGTGTGACTCGCACTCCGGCATTCATTCCTCTTGCCGGGCCGGCCAATCGGCAGGGGCGAATCGCTGCGGACAATATCTGCGGAATTCCCTCGGTCTATAAAAGCACTATCGGTACGGCCATCGTTCGTGTGTTCTCGTTAACCGCTGCGTGCACGGGTGCTAATGAAAAGCTTCTGACGAAACACGGCATCCCGTTTGAGGCACTGCATCTCCATCCCGCGAATCACGCCTCGTACTATCCGGGAGCATCGCAGCTAGCCCTTAAGGTTCTCTTTCACAAGACCACGGGCGCAGTGCTGGGAGCTCAGGCAGTTGGTAAAGAGGGCGTTGATAAGCGAATCGATGTGATCGCTACTGCCATTCAAGCTGAGATGCAGATCGACGATCTCCTCGATCTTGAGCTCTGTTATGCCCCTCCATTCGGTTCCGCCAAGGACCCGGTCAACATGGCTGGTATGGTTGGTCAGAACGTGCGAGCGGGGCTTGTATCGCAGGCGCAGTGGAATGAGGTTGCGGGGCTCTCAAGCGCTACCTTTATCCTTGATGTGCGCGATGAGGATGAGCACGCGGACGGAAGTATTCCAGGCGCTGTGAATATTCCCCTCAATAGCCTTCGTTCTCGCATTGCAGAAATTCCGAAAGAGCGAGATGTGCTCGTATTCTGTGCGTCGGGTCAGCGGTCATACAACGCCTGCCGAATCCTCAAGCAGCACGGCATCTCGTGCCGCAACCTTAGTGGTGCGTATAAGACCTGGTCGAGCGGCGTGAGCCGATCGTAACGGCGTGGAATACCGCCCTTGGCCGCAGGCCTCATCGTGATCCGTGACGAACGGTCGGCGACACGCCGACCCTCCCCATGGACATGTGTCGGGAGGGCCGGCATGTTGCCGGCCGGTTATTTCAATAACGAATATCGCCGTTGGCCGCAGGCCTCATCGTGATCCGTGGCGAACGGTCGGCGACACGCCGACCCTCCCCATGGACATGTGTCGGGAGGGCCGGCATGTTGCCGGCCGGTTATTTCAATAACGAATATCGCCGTTGGCCGCAGGCCTCATCGTGATCCGTGGCGAACGGTCGGCGACACGCCGACCCTCCCCATGGACATGTGCGGGAGGGCCGGCATGTTGCCGGCCGGTTATTTCAATAACGAATATCGCCCTTGGCCGCAGGCCTCATCGTGATCCGTGACGAACGGTCGGCGACACGCCGACCCTCCCAATGGACATGTGCGGGAGGGCCGGCATGTTGCCGGCCGGTCATATCGGTAACGAATGCCGCGGGCGGCCGCAGGCCTCATCGCGATTCGTGGCGAACGGTCGGCGACACGCCGACCCTCCCAATGGACATGTGCGGGAGGGCCGGCATGTTGCCGGCCGGCCATTCCGGTAACGAATATCGCCATGGGCCGCTGGCCTCATCGTGATCCGTGGCGAACGGTCGGCGACACGCCGACCCTCCCAATGGACATGTGCGGGAGGGCCGGCATGTTGCCGGCCGGTTATATCGGTAACGAATGCCGCCATGGGCAACAGGCCTCATCGTTATCCGTGACGAACGGTCGGCGACACGCCGACCCTCCCAATGGACATGTGCGGGAGGGCCGGCATGTTGCCGGCCGGCCATATCGGTAACGAATGCCACCATGGGCCGCATGAATATGTGACGATGATACGGGGGAAAAAAAGGAAGATGCGAACAGATCTGAAATAACCGTAGGAAAAAGGGATGCGCGGCCGCCAAACGTCGTGAAGACAATCTGGCGGCCGCTGCATCCTCACGAACCTGTCGGGGATGCGCGTCGAAGAGCCCTCATAGCCAGGAAGCTGATGAAGGCGCTCATAAGGCTTGCGAGAAGGGCTCCGTAGAGAGCACCTCCCAGCACACCCTTAACCATCTTCGCCGTTGTCACATCAGGAGCTACCGCGTGGTATGCGATGAATGCCCCGTATGCAACGGTGACCCAGGTCAACCATATCGTCCACGGTTGGAGCCGTCGGTCGACACAGTCATTCAGCAACGCTGCGCCGAATCCGAGGACAACCCCCAGTATCAGCTCCGTCGCCAAGCGCTGTAGGTTGCCCTCGTATCCAACCATCCATGTTGCCATGGTGGCTCCCACCCCGAGAGCGATGAATGCTATCGAGGTGACGGTCGTTGCCATTGTGTGTGTTCGTGTGGTCGTATTTTCGTTCATTGCGTGAAAAGCCCAACTGAGGACTCGGTGTAGTAATGTCGTTACGGTATCCAGTCCGCATACGTCATCCTTTCACCGTATCAGTCGGGGCCTCTCACCCTGTTCCTGTAGGGCGACAAGCCCCGACTGACACGTGCACGCACAAAACCTTTTTCGATCTGTTCGCATCGTGATCAGGTCGCCGCTTAGCTATACAGCCTGGGCGCACTCACCACGATGCGAAGTCAAACAGTCTACCCACTCCAGTTTGTAAAGAACACCCGTATCTATCCATAGTCGGTATGCCGGTTTCCTGCCCCCGTGCAACGTAACACAGCCTGCGGATGCCCTAAAAAACAGTGGATGTCAGAATCGCACAGAATGTAATGATAGTAGGGGTTTGCATGGTATGCCACGAGTTCAAATCTGCGCGCGGTCTCTGAGAAGATGCGCGGCAAGTGCCTGTTTAACGGTCGGAAGGAGCTGCTCGGGCGGAAGCTTTCGAATCAAGAG
Organism: Bdellovibrionota bacterium; assembly: GCA_044347025.1. Taxonomy (GTDB): domain Bacteria; phylum Bdellovibrionota_C; class UBA2361; order UBA2361; family OMII01; genus OMII01. Next base: position 10,660 of record JBIIYC010000032.1, on the reverse strand, counting down.
CGTGATGCGTTCCGTTGCCGACAAAGGTTTAGAGATCGTTCGTAGCAGGAGGCCCAAGCGACCTGTTGCACCTCGGAGGACCCCTTCTAGTAGAGGCTCCACCAGTTTGTGCGTTCTCAACAGGCCCTCGGCCTCGGCCGCTCTACATCGCACAGTTCGCCGCAGGCACCGGCCGAGGAAGAAAGCGGTCTGAGCGAGTGCGGTGAGAGATTCGTCATTTTGCTCCGATGCTTTGAGACCTGTCAGATAATTGATTCGAGCATCAAAAAAACGGCGGTACCTGGGTAGCCACATCTCAACGTTGTGTCCATGCGGGCTGTAGAAAAATGGTGTCAGAGCATTAAAAATAACCGCCGCTCCAGGACCAACAAACAGATCGCTCTGAGGGAGCGGGTTTCTCGCGAGGTCAAAAGCGAGTTCTCTTGCTGCTGGAAATTGTCGTGCTAGGGAATCGGCAAAGAGCGATAATCCCTCGCCACTAAGTGTGACGCGAGCAAGGATAGTCTCACACGGTCCCGAAACGGGAGCCCATTGCAAGCCTCGAATAAGTGCCCGTTCAAGTGCTGCATCGAGAATTGGTCTGGCGTTAGCTGGTTCCGAGAGAGCCCTGTCTAACTGCCGCAATTCTTCAGTGCACGGCTTCTTAGCCGGGCTATCCCAGGTGTTCGATAAGCGAGTTGCGAGGGCTTTCTGCGTATCCGGATCCAACAGGGGATGGTTAGGCACATTCGCGATAGAAGGGACATGAGTCGCTTCTTGCGCGATGTGAGGAGTCGCCATCTCGAGAGGCGAGCTCGGGCTGGTTTTGGCTACTGATTTTAACATACGGTGCTATTCGTACTCGTAGAGCCCGATTCTGCTCCGGGTTAGCACGCTAAGCAAATCGACAGGAGCGCCCTTGTTAGCGGCAAGCTACCTCGGGGCAGATGCGGCGACTAAAACCGCTGGTGGTTGCTGGGGTGTTAATTATTTCGATGGGTTAGTGGGCGTGCAGCAAGACCGGGGCTAGAGAGGTGTTCCCCTGCCTGTGTACACAGTGCCCTAGCCCAGGGCAAAACGTACATCGCCCCGTCCGGTAGTAAGTTGCTATAAAGCTGCTTCCTGCGCTTGTTTCGCGGCCAAGTGTTCGGAGAGCGATTGCTTGATACACGGAAGGAGCCTCTCACGAGGCAGCTTGTGAACCAAAAGAGCGATGCGGTCGGCATCTGAGTGGGCGTACGAGATTACTCTCAGAAACTTTCCGTACAGCCCGGTAGCCGCGTCTAGAGTTGCCTTACGAAGGGGCCCTGCCAGCTCTAACCTCGATACAATAGATGCAGCCTCTGTCGCTCGACACCGAACCGTCGGCCTCAGGCACCGACCTAGAAATAGAGCTGTTTCAGCGAGGGCAGTGAGACATGCATCGTCAGGATCTGCTTGGTATCGGGCGGAGAGATGCCTCACTCGAGCCTTGATGAACGCGCCATGATCTTCCAGCGACTGCTCAACGTAAAATCCGCGAGGGTTGTAAAATGATGAGGTGACAGCTTCAAAAAGCTTGTTCGCAGGGGCGCCCAGAAAGATCTTCTCCTGAGGAGAGGCGCATTCAGACAGCGAAATTGCCAAGATCTTCCCCCGACCTTTTCTATCGCGCGCTGCCTCAGCAAGAGCAAGGACTCCATTAGAGCTTAATTGAGCTCGCAGTAGCACGCGTGCACAGATATCCGCCCACGAGGTCGTTTGAAGACCTCGCATCAGGGACTCCTCAAGGTGCGTGTCTAATGGAATAAGGCCAGTTCCGCGCGCCACGAGTCGATCTGTTGCCTGCCGAAGGTCGTCCGTAAGATCGTTATCCTGCTGTCCCTCCAAGCAGTGCGATATGCGTTCGGCGAGTTCTGCCTGCGCACTCGGAGCAAGGACATCACGTTCAACAGGTGGGGGTAAAACCCGAAGAAGGGGGAGCGAATCTGCCTGCGGCGGAATCGACGAAGATTGGAGTGATGGTTGCGAAATTCTCGCCTGAGATTGATGCATACAGCTTTCATCAGATAGAAACGAGCCCGATTGTCCTACGCTTTCAGCCCGTAATCAAATGCGTGCGAGCGATTGAGGAGGTGTTTGCGCCCTTGCTGACTATCCAAGAGTGTCGAGAATGCGGTGGTATCAGCTAATTAGACGATGGCTTAGGAGCCCGTGGTCCCATAATTCTGGCGAGGGGAGTTACACCCGTCCAACCACGTACGCTACCCATACCCGACATGAATCGCCGCGCTCTTTTCGCGTAAATCGTCCGCTACCACGCCCATTACGGCCTGTACCCTCCCAGTAGACGTCTACGTCCTTAAAGCCTGCGTCGATCATGACGTCACGGATCTCTGGGATACTCCACATCCGCCAATCGTAAGTGAAGGCTCGCTTCCGCGCGCGTCCTCCCTTCGGTTTAAAGTGAAGGCTAAAACGGGTGCGATTGTTAATCGGATCAAAATGCTCTTGCTCGAAGTAGTAGGTCAGCCCTGGATACCGCTTCGTATCAAGCGAAGGTTCTCCGTGTTGCGGCCCACCAAACGTATCGACGACGAACAAGCCATCCGGTCGAAGCGACTGACGGCAGCTCTTGAAATATTGGAGAAGCGTTTGTCGCTGATGAAATGCAAAGTAGCTGAAGTTCATCGCGCAGATAATATCCGCTTTCGATGCCTGTTTCTCCAGCACGTTGCGCTCAAGGGTCCTCACGCGCTTCTGCGCAGGGAGTGGAAGCGCTGCCAGATACTGCTCCTTTCCATATGAGAGCGGCTCCGGATCGATGTCGAGCCCGATAGCACGTTTATCATCGCCAAGTTTGACCCACTCGCAGCAGAGAGCAAATGTACCGCAGAAATCCTCTCGCAGAACCTTAGGTTCCTCACCTCGAATATTTCGGTAGAGGAGCCGTAAAAAGCGCGCATCTTCATCCGGGGACTGAACCGATTGCGCGTAGGCAGCGTATTTATCGAAACGTGTGGAGCGAGCGGTATTTCCGTTGGCCATATCGATGAACAGGTAAATGCGAACGTACTGTGAGCGTTCGGTTTGTAACGCTACAAAAGTATAGCGAATAGGCGAGCCCTACTCAAATCGCCCCGGTCATGACGCTGGTATCACGAGCGCCCTTGCGCGTCCTTCACGGAAGGATGTTTGCGGCGAGGTGCGCGATAGCTTCGTGTGCGATGGGGGTCTGCCGAATCCGCTCCGTAATATCGCGCCACGGAAACTCGGAGCCAGTTTGAATCATTACGGTGTATGGAGCTCCATGTTCCCCTTCGCGGCTCACTTGAATGTTCGATGGTCCGGTCTGAAAGTAGAGGTATCCCTTCGTATCTGCGGTAGAAAGAAGCCAGCATCCCGGCTCGCTAACCGTGCTCACCCGGTGGCGCGCTAGCTGGGGAAGCTCCTTGAATACTCGCTCTTCCTCCTGGCTCGCATCAACCAATGAGCGGGCTATCTCCCGCACACGAAGCCCCACATCCTCCCGCGCAAGGATGACCCCGAGGTCTATATCCTGAGAGTCTCGTGCCACGATGAGTAAGTGCTCGTCACGAAAACTAATAAGTGTATACGCACCTTGCTCTCCCCGAGCCGAGGCCGTCAGGATGCCCCGCTCATGATCGAACGCAGGATGCCAATCCCGCGCATCTCCGAGATTGGCCAGGTCATTCACTACGGCGGCTGTCAGACGGCGACTCGGCGCCACGAGCGGACCTCGGTCTTCCTGAATTGACTGAAGTATTGGTGTCATAGGTATCCTTCGAACGAAACGTGGCGCTAGTGTAGCTGAAGCCGCCTTCGAATAGAACGTTTTTCTGGATAGTGCCCCCAAGACCGCCGTCTAATCCGGCGCGGGCGTGGCCACGCGGCGCTAATCCTCGTCTGGTCCGAGAGGACCTCCTTCTGGTACTCTACGACCAACCAGCGTGTTTGGCGAAGAAAGTACTGTATGACACCAGATATCATTGTAGTGGGCCAGCTCATTATCGCTCTCGGGATTTACAACGTGTGGCTCCTTCGCCCACACAAACAAACCGCGTGGCGTGGGGGCGATGCACGAACCATGGAAGAAGAGTTCCATGTCTACGGACTCTCCACGACCTGCATGAAGGTAGTGCGGGCATGTAAACTCGCGTGCGCGACCGCGCTGGTTATCGGCATTTTCTACAAGCCACTAGCAGTGGCGGGTGCCGTTGGCATGGCGGTGCTGATGCTCGCCGCTGTGTTGATGCATGCCAAAGTGCGGGATCCGATCAAAAAGTCGCTTCCCGCGGCATCCCTCCTGGTACTATCGCTCATGGTTGCGGGATTGTAGGCGGGACTACTCCGAGCCGAGTGTCCTGTATCGAATCGTAACCTCGCAAGCGCCCCCTGGTACACCCTACCTTTCGAGAGCACCATCAGGTACACCCCACCACTCGGCCGTCGGTACCTGCTCACCACGACGATACAAAGATTGAGATATCGGCGGGTTACGTGGTGGCACGGGACGAGCACCCCGTGCCCACAGCGAAAACGAGCCTTGCCTCATTAAGTTGGTCCGGAATGCGCCGACTACTCGTGTATACGGACAGGCAACGTCAAGGAGTCGCCATGAGGTCGGACATCAAAGTACAGTCCAAAAGCCCCGCAGCAGAACCGGAGCAGGCGCCTAGCAAGGGGGACGACCTTGCCAGTGCCAGTATCCGAAGCGAGCCGAATACCCGAGGGGAGATTCGCCAACGCTTGAGCGAGCATTCATCGCGTCAGGATGGGGCTACACCGACATCAAATCCTGCGGGGACCAATCAGGTTCCGCGTGCGATCCCTGTGTATCCTGCGCGCGAGGTTCCCGGACAGGGGCAGGCGCCTGGTGGCGAGATCCCAGGATCTGATCCGAGTATGTTTGCGGATTACTACCAGGACCAAAAAGTCGCAGCCGCAAAACGCGACCCCTCTGGTCGAAGTGGTAGCGTGCACACGGTGGAGGGTGGAGAATCATTAGCCAAGATTGCGCGGGAGCACGGGATTAATCTCGCACACCTCATCAAGGTAAATCCGATCTTCGCAGTCCAAAATCCCAACACCATCCATGCTGGTATGGAGCTCTGGATTCCACCGAAAGCTCGGTAGTAATCGCTCGCGAGCCCCGCAGCCTCAAGTTTCGAATGACCTATGCTAATCCCGAAAGCCGGGCATTAACGAGCTCGCGGAGTGCTTTCAGGAGTGCGACATAATCGAAACTTGAGACCACGCGCGGGCACATACCGTACTGACCTCTGGAGTGTGTCGGCAGTTGTGAATGTTATCATGAGCGGTCCCTTGACTCGTCTCACTCCTCGGTAGCCACGATCTTTTCGCACCAAACGTTTCGCCTCTTCCAGCGCCTGCGCCAAGGGGATGGACACGGTGAATGTGCCCGTGGCATCGGTCGGGCCGTTGACGAATACTGGAATCAGTCTCGCACCCTTTCTATCTCTGGCCGGAAAATCCAATGCCACCGACACATCTGTTCCGACGATCGGTTGGCGAGGGCGGATAGTCTGGTAGGTCGCTACCACCTCAACTGACTCAGAGAGGTCAAGACACTTTTTTGCCTCCAGTGACTGTTTGGTTGCTGGTGAAAAATCAGTGCGGAGATCCGCGTCAAATGGTGGAGTCCCCATAGAGTAGCCGAGTTGTGGAACGGCGATTGCGCCAAGCCCAACACCCGCGAACGTTGCTGCTACGTACACTGCCTTTACGATACTTCGATTCATAGTTGGGCGTCCTCTCTCCTAAGTTTCTACTATGGTAGCACGCAGTGTGTTCGGCGGAAGGAATAGAAAGGAGCGACGATCACATTCTTACGGACTATGGATATGTTCAACACAGCCGTTACGACGAGAGCTTCGACGGAGTAGGTCACATCCCGAACTCCTCGGTCGACGCGAGTGGTGTAAGCCATTGCCGACACCGACGATTTTTCCCAGTAACCGGACGCCCGGCATTGTTGTAGACTAGGAGAACAGGTCTAGGATCCTCACACCGGAACGGAGCCCGATGAAAAGCGCGATAGTTCCAGGCTACATGCCTGGGTTCGGTAATGATTTTGAGACGGAGGCACTCCCAGGTGCACTTCCGATAGGGCAGAACTCTCCCCAGAAATGCGCCTACGGACTGTATGCAGAGCAGCTCTCGGGGTCGCCCTTCACCGCTCCGCGCGGGGCTAATGAGCGATCGTGGCTCTATCGTATTCAGCCCTCGGTAAAGCACAGCGGAAGCTTTGCTCCTGTGCAGATTCCGTTTTGGAAGACAGCCCCGTTCTTTGATGATCACTCACTGCCGATAGGTCAGTACCGGTGGAGTCCCCCTGCCGCACCGACGGAGCGTACTACCTTCATCACGGGTGTGCGCACGATGACGCTTGCCGGTGATGTCAACACCCAGGCTGGTATGGCCGCAAGTCTCTACTTCATCAATGCCTCGATGGGTGATGAATACTTTTACAACGCTGACGCAGAGATGATGATCGTTCCGCAGGAGGGAGCTCTTCATTTCTTCACGGAGTTCGGAAAGATTGATCTTACACCTGGTGAGATCGGTATCATTCCACGCGGAGTAAAATTCAAGGTCGAAGTTCCCCAGGGACCGGCGCGAGGATATCTGTGCGAAAACTACGGTGCAAAATTTACTCTCCCGAATCGAGGACCGATCGGTGCGAATTGTCTGGCAAACCCGCGGGACTTCAAAACTCCCGTTGCTGCCTTCGAGGATAAGGTCGCTTCGTGCACCCTTACGGTTAAGTGGTGTGGCAAGTTCTTTGCGACTGCTCTGCACGCGTCTCCCCTTGATGTAGTTGCCTGGCACGGAAACTACGCGCCGTACAAGTACGATCTGCGAACGTTTTCGCCGGTTGGAGCGATCCTGTTTGATCACCCGGATCCCTCCATATTCTCCGTGCTAACTGCACCATCAGGAGAGGAGGGAACGGCAAATATCGATTTCGTGATCTTTCCTGAGCGCTGGCTTGTTGCCGAACATTCGTTCCGGCCACCGTGGTATCACATGAACATTATGTCTGAGTTCATGGGGCTCATTTATGGACAGTACGATGCGAAGCCCGATGGATTCGCTCCGGGGGGAGTGAGCCTTCACAACTGCATGCTTCCGCACGGCCCAGACTCGGCTGCATTTACTAAAGCAAGCACAACGCTACTTCAGCCGCACAAACTGACGAACACGATGGCGTTTATGTTCGAGACACGCTTTCCGCAGCATCTCACAACGTATGCAGCGACGAGCGAATCCCTGCAGCCCGATTATCAGGGCTGTTGGGCTGGGCTTGAGCGACGGTTTAACGGGAAACCAGATCCCTGGTGATCGTGATTATGCCAGGCGCGAGCGAAGTCTACGCGGTGTTTGCGCCGGTGCTTCCTCAGTGTAGATCTCATCAGCTTTTCGCATAATGCGACCCTGTGCAGCTTCCACAAGTGAGGAGGGCATCGGAGGAAGCTCTTTGAAACTGGTCTCGATCTGACGCTGCTTCGATTCTGATACGTTTCGAAGGATCTTTTCGGCGACTTCCGGCGTTGCTGTCTTTAACGATATCGCCACATCCTGTGCCGGAACCTCGCGTAGAAGTTGCTGCACATCTTGATCGCGTAGCTTTGTAATCTTCTCTATCGAGGTACGTGCCTTCTCTACTGCTGCAACCTGATGACTAACGATGATGGTCTCGATCCTGACAGCCGCCTCTGGGTTTGCGACCCGCACGCATTCAACCAGGCGAGAACGCTCCTCAGCGGGGAGCTGATTCAGTATCTGTGCGGCTACCTCAGCCCCGTTAATGTGAAGAGTCTCATCCTTGGACATGTACCTTAAGATGCCATTTCGTTGGTATTGGAATGCATCTTTGCCGCGATTCCCGCCCTGAAATGCCCCGCTCAGGCAAAAAAAGGCATAAACCTAGCTAGTTACGACACCTGAAGGGGGAGGGGTGCTTGCTTTTTCTTGTCCATTAGGGCACTCTCTGGGCTCCAATTTAGTCCCTTTGCCCACGTAGCTCAGCTGGTTAGAGCGCAGAACTCATAATTCTGAGGTCCCTTGTTCGATTCAAGGCGTGGGCATTCTTCTTTTGCACCCAGGGACCGCGGAGCTTCCAGCTCCGCCTACAATCTGGCCTCGTCGCGATGCTACATTTCGAGCGGAGCTAGAAGCTCCGCGTTCCGGTAGCCGTTACAACGGACCGCGGAGCTTCCAGCTCCGCCTACAATCCCGCCTCGTCGCGATGCTACATTTCAAGCGAAGCTAGAAGCTCCGCGTTCCGCTCCGCAACTTTTATAGTACAGCTTTCGATACCCCCAATGATGAATAGGGAACGAATTCGCCTAAAAGCACAGGCTTCATTCACAACAAATCATGGATGGTCTAGTCGAGGATACCTTCCACACTATGACGCTGCAGGCCTGACCCAATTCATCACTATTCGATTAGCCGATTCAGTCCCTCGGCATGTTCACTCCTCGTTGGCAGTGGAATTGCAAGCGCTCGAAGCGAGTGGCGCCGCTGAAAGAGAGATCGCGCAGCAGCGTCGGAGGAGAATTGAGTTTCTCCTTGATGCTGGATATGGATCATGCATATTAGCCCAAGCTGAGGTCGCCGATATCATTATTCAGGCGATTGGGAACCTCTCGGTTAACGGCCATGAAGTCATTCGCTGGGTTGTCATGCCGAACCATATTCATATGCTGGTTCGGGTGCGTAGCGGCGTATCGCTCGCATCGATGCTTCGATTCTTCAAAGGACGAACCGCAAGGCTTGCAAATAAAGTTCTTAATCGCTCCGGTCAAGTGTGGTTCCCAGAGTTCTTTGATCGTTACATTCGTGATGTCCAACATCGTGATAGAGTCATTCGGTATATTGATGAAAATCCGGTGAAAGCTGGTTTGGTCATCGTGGCTGAAGACTGGAGATTCGGTTCGGCCGGTTATCTAAGGTAAGACCGTAACGTCTTACAACGGACCGCGGAGCTTCCAGCTCCGCCTACAATCCCGCCTCGTTGCGATGCTACATTTCGAGCGGAGCTAGAGGCTCCGCGTTTCCAACTCGCTCTGCTCTGTCATGACTCCACAGGGAGACGGTGAATGTCTCGCTTGGCGCTCAGAGGCAGCTCTGTGTGAGCGGGGGGTGATTGGTGCCTTCCTCGTAGTTGGGTGCTAGTACTGTATCTCGATCGCTCGTTCATTACTAAGAATTCTGGCGTGAGCGCCGTATGGGAGGCACAACGATGGTGCTGTATGTCCGAAGTCGAGATTCTGAATGATCGGCGCAGTTGGATTGTAACGCCTTGTGACCTCTTCGACCATCTTTCGTTGGGAGGCGGCATAGGCAATCTTCTCGTCGTCAGTGTGTGGCTGTTCAAAACTCCACGCCTTAGGACGGCCGACAAGAACGCCTTGTACGCGTGAGAGAATTCCACGCTCGCCAAGCGCTCTAAGCACTCGTCGTACATAGTTAGAAGACGGGATCTCTTCGGAGGTCTCAAGAAAGAGAATTATCTCCTCAAAGGCTGACAAGGTGGGGAGGGTTCGACCGTGACGAAGAATCTCGTCGATCGACTCCACACAACCGCCCCATGTGTATCCATATCCATCGTGGGATCCATTCCAGTACCATCCCTCATTTGGCTGATAGCGTCTCCGCTTGCCGAGATTGTCCGCAACTCCCCACGGGATATCCTCGTCGTTGTAGTCAGGGCTAGCTTCAATCCGGATTGCGCCCCCGGAAAACAGCGCGGCTCGAAGATACCGCTCGGTAAAAGTGTCCATCGAGCCCTGCCTCGCGTATTCCGTGTAGACGCATCCGCCGTAGAAAGAGGGAACGCCGTGCATGAAGAGAAAATTGGCAAAATGAGTGTTGTCGCTATACCCAAAAAATGGCTTTGGGTTCTCGCGAAACGGCTCCGCGGGTAATTTGTGGATGTACTCGATCTGATGATCTCCCCCGAGGGTAGTGATAACTGCCTTAATAGAGGGATTGGTAAAAGCCTCCACCAGGTCTTGTATCTTATCAGCATGGGTTGCGTTTGGGTCTTTTGCGTGAGGAAGCTCGATAGGTTTGAGTCCGAATTGATCGCGTAAACGAGAGAGCCCCAGGTCGTACTCCATCGGAAAAACCGCTGGAGCAACAAACGAAGGGGAAACTATGCCGACTGCATCGCCTGGTTGTAGTTTGGAAAGAGTTTGGAATTTCATGGAGCTCCTGACCTAGAAGGCCACATTGTACCATACATTAGACTGAAGGAATCAGTGAAAAGGGTTGGATTCAGAATCAGTTTTCTTTGAGCCGCTGTGCTGTGGGCCGTAGTGCTCTCTTGGGCCTTGTGGTCGGAGCTACGTGGACATCGTATGGGCTCTAGTGCTGATGCGCCCATGTGCGGCGGATGGTGATGCCCGCTCGCGTCAGTGTGGACGCGAACAGTATGCGTTCCAGATCTGCTCCGCACATCGAGCGGGGCGATTGTAGATATACTTGCCCCAGAATGTAAGGACTATCCATCCATGCGCCTGTAACTCGTTTCTCTTCTCCGCGTCAGAGGCAAGGGCATCTTTATTTCCGTGATAGCGAAATCCATCACAGAAGATGGCGACCTTTTCTCGTGTGTATGCAAAGTCCGCGATAGTGAGAAGCTTGCCAT
>JBIIYC010000153.1:0-6504 GCA_044347025.1 Bdellovibrionota bacterium | reverse complement strand
CCATAACCGGTGAGAGTTTCGCTAGCGAACCGGTTCTCAGGTAGTCACCGTAGGAGAAGCCCCCGGGGAGTACCACCAGATCGGCGCCCTGTAAGTCGGTGTCTCGGTGCCAGACCCGTACTGTCTCTGCGTTAAGGATGCCCGCAAAGGTGTGCTCGATATCCTGCTCGCAGTTGGTCCCCGGGAATACGACAACCGCTACCTTCACGCGACCTCCTTAATCTCATACTGCTCTATCACTGGATTGGCCAAGAGCAGTTTACACACCTCTTCGACCTGCTTTCTGGCGGTCTCCGCCGACACGCCGTCAATATCAAGCTCAATTATCCGCCCTACTCGCACGTTTGTAATGGCATCAAATCTCTGGTCCCTGAGGCCCGATTCAACGGCCTTGCCCTGAACATCCAAAACCCCTTCTTTGAGCCGAACCAACACCTGATATCGCATATGGAAAAGTCTCCTAGGCTAACGCACGGTTTACTATTCGATCGACCTGGGTCAAGAAACGCGACAGATTAAAAAGCTCGGCTAACTCGGGGCCGCTCAACACCGTCACGATCGCCGGATCCGCTTTCACGCGCTCAAGCAAGGTGGCGCCACCATCAAACGCAGCCAGCGCGTGCTTCTGCACGAGCGCATACGCCTCTTCTCGGGACACTCCCTTGTCGACGAGGGCAAGCAAGAGGTGCCCTGAAAATATGGTGCCGCGGGTCAGCTCAAGGTTGAGCATCATTCGCTCGGGGAATATCACGAGGTTCTGTACCACCCCGCTAAAACGGGTAAGCATAAAGTCGAGGGCGATGCAGGCGTCCGGAATCGCCACTCGCTCAACCGAGCTGTGACTAATATCCCGCTCGTGCCACAGCGCTACATTCTCGAAGCACGCCTGGGCGTACGAGCGAACCAGACGCGCCAGTCCACACAAATTCTCCGTCAATATCGGATTGCGCTTGTGAGGCATCGCAGAGGAGCCCTTCTGGCCTACGGTGAACCCCTCCATTACCTCGCGAACCTCAGTGCGTTGTAGGTGGCGAATCTCAACCGAGAAGCGTTCGATAGAACTTGCTAATCCTGCAAGACATGCCATGAATTCCGCATGTCGATCGCGCGCAACTACCTGCGTCGCAACGGTCTCCGGCTTCAGGGAGAGTCTTGCCATCACGATCTCTTCAACCCTTGGATCAATCCCGGCGTAGGTGCCTACCGCCCCCGAAAGTTTCCCGACTGAGATCGTTTCAATAGCAGCACCTAACCTCCGCTGCTGGCGTTTCAACTCGGCATACCATCCAGCGAGCTTGATACCGAAGGTTGTGGGTTCGGCGTGAATGCCGTGAGAGCGACCAATACACGGGGTATCCTTACATTCCAGTGCACGGGCTTTGATAATGGACATGAGCGCGGCCAGTCGCTCCTGGAGAAGGAGACCAGCGCGGCGCATCTGCACAGCCAGGCAGGTGTCCACCACATCGCTTGAAGTCATCCCTTTGTGAACATAGCGAGAGAGAGGCCCTACGTGCTCAGCGACATTTGTGAGAAACGCGATAACATCGTGCTTCACCTCGCGCTCTATCTGATTCACTCGTTCGGAAGAGAATTGGGCTCGTTCGTTGTAGGCCTGTAGCGCCTCCGCAGGAGCTTGCCCCACGGTAACAAGCCCCTCAAGCGCGTGACGCTCGATCTCAAGCCAAATGGTGTAGCGGGAGTCGTCTGTCCAGACATCCGCCATCTCTGCGTTCGTATAGCGTGGAATCATGCGTTAATAACTACCGCGGCCTGGGGCACCTCATCAAGCTGAAGAGATGGCAAACTCTCATAAACATTGCCGCAAAGAAGGGTCTGAAGTCCCGTTGCGCGTTCAGCACACCGTTTCAGGTAGCGGTGAGCTGTCTCAAGCGCCAGCGCAGGGGTATTGCTGTTTTCGCTGAGGTGCCCCAGCACAACGTGGAAGAGCCCTGGGTGCATTATCTCTTCAAGAAGCTGTCCCGCAGCCTCGTTGCAGAGATGTCCGTGAGTGGAGGCTATGCGTTGCTTGAGCTCCCAGCTGTAGCTGCAGCTCTGAAGCATCTCCTGGTCGTGGTTCGATTCGAGGAGGATTGCATTTGCACCGCGCGCATGCTCTTGCACGAGCGTGGTAACTCTCCCAAGATCGGTAACGATAACCAGCTTTAACCCCTCCGCTCGAATCGAGAAACCCACCGGATCCGAGGCGTCGTGGACAATGCTGAAAGGGGTAACGTCAACCGAGCCGATGCAGAAATCCGAGCCGGTTTTGAATATCTCCCGACCTCGTGGCTTTGATATCCGCTCCATGGTGGAGACGTTGGCGTACACCGGCAAACCGTAGCGACGGCTCAGTGTCGCAACGCCGTTAATATGATCCGCATGCTCATGCGTGACCAGAATGCCCGAGAGCGTTTTGGGATCCACCCCAACCTGTGCCATCCGCTCCTCGGCCTGTTTTCCTGAGAGACCGCAGTCCACCAAGAAGCGCACCCCTCCCGCTTCTACGAAGGTACAATTTGCTTTGCTTCCGGACGAAAGAACTGAAAAACGCATGTCCTGATAGAACCACGTCGCGCTGCCGCGGGCAAGGAAAACAGCTCGCTTACCACCGAGCCAAGCGTACGATCTTAGTTGACGATCTTGAGCTCAGGCTGTGCCGCGATTCGCTGGTCGACTATCTCGACCACTTTCGCCGCCAGGGCGTGAAACGCCTGTGCAGCAGCACCATCTCCGCACGCCACAGGCGTGCCGGCATCGCCGCCTTCGCGAATGGAAACATCGATCGGTAGCTTCGCAAGGAGCGGAACGCCGAACTCCTGCGCGGTGCGCTCTCCGCCTCCTTGGCCAAAAACTGGCACGATCGAACCGTCCGGAAGCGGCAATCCCGACATGTTCTCAACGACCCCGATAATATCCACGTTGACCTTCTTCAGCATGTTCATCGATTTGCGAACATCAGCCAGCGCAACCTCCTGAGGGGTCGTAACCACCACTGCGCCAGTGAGCTTGACCAGCTGTGTAAGAGAGATGTGAGCATCCCCGGTGCCCGGCGGCATGTCGATGATCAAGTAATCCAGGACTCCCCAGTTTACATCCACGAACATCTGATTAATCGCCTTATTGAACATCGGACCACGCCATATTACGGCATCGTCCGGATGTCGAAGAAAAAACCCAAGCGACATATACTTGATGCCATACTTTGCCGGTGGAATGAGTCGCTCTTCGTGGTCCGGCACGACCTGCCCCCCGCCCATAAGGGTCGGGATGCTGGGACCATACAGATCGCTATCAAGGAGCCCTACCTTTGCACCCGTTCGCGCAAGTGAGATAGCCAGATTAACGGCCACGGTAGACTTACCAACACCACCCTTCCCTGAAATTACTGGAATAACACGTCCGAAATTTTGCATACACTAACTCCTCTTTGAAACCTGCCCTTAGGCTCCGTCACCAGCTCCTCGAGTAATGAGATCCTCGTCCTCGATAAACGGCTGATCGTCGGCGCGCGGCTGCACCCAATCCTCGCCGTGATGCGCCCGCATACACTCGCGCTCAAGAAGGGAGCGCGGGATGAGAGAGTCAACTGACTCCCACGGCAAGATCTCATTAAAGCTTATTCTGCGCGAAACGTAAAAGTCCACCGGCGGAACGTCGTCCACGATACGCCGCCCGGTCTTCTTCATGAGCCACTTCCAGCTCTCTTGACGGCGTTCTACCTCAAGGAGCAGTTTGCCGACCCGTCGATCGCCACGCGACAGCAGCCCTTGGAAGTAGCTCTCCTTGGGTGGCTCGAAGCGCATTTCAAGGTTTGGAATCTTGACCGTTAGCTTGCGCACTCGCTCAATCTTGGAGTCAAGGACCTTAGGATCGAGCATCGGCTCCCACTGGAACGGAGTTGACGCTTTCGGGATAAATGGATTCACCGAGAGCGAAACCCAGGCAAGCTTTCCGGTCGGCTTCGAGATCGCAACAACGGCATTACGAATATCGATCGCTAGCTGCGCAATCGCGTCAACATCCTCATCCGTCTCCGTTGGAAGGCCAACGATGAAGTAGAGTTTGAAGCCACGGATGCCCGCTTCGGCCATCTCAGAAGCTGCTCGGATGACCTGCTCATTCGCAACACGCTTTCCTGCCGCGCGCCGTAAGCGCTCACTTCCAGCCTCGGGTGCGAGCGCTACCGTTTTGTATTCACTCTCCGAGATGCTCGCAGCGAGCATCTTCGACACTTTCTGCGACATAATCGAGCTGAGCGATGCGCGACCGCCCTGATCCGCTACGCTCTTCGCTAATTTGGCGATAGACTTATGAGACGAAACTGAAGCGCCCACAAATCCGATCGCCTCGCTATTCTCAAGGCCGATCTGGACCGTCTCTTGCAGCGATTCCTCGCTCCGCTTTCGAATTGGCCGGTAGATATACCCAGCAACGCAGAAGCGACACCCCATCTCGCATCCCCGTCCAGTCTCTGTGAGAAACATCGACTTAAATTCAGTTTCCGGCGTGAGGATCCTCGAGTAGGTTTTGTACTTCGAGATATCTTTGACGAAGCGCCGACGAGGGCGCGGTGGAACGAAGTCGGGAACTGTATACCCCTCCAGAGAGTCATCCTCGCGGAATCGAGGCTCGTAGAACCGTGGCACGTAGACACCCTCAATCTGCGCAAGGGCTCGCAGCAATTGCTCGCGGGACCAGCCCTCCATCTTTCCTTGATGCATGACACCGATAAATTCCGGCAACAGCTCTTCAGCTTCGCCAATAACACACACATCAAGGAAATCCGCTACCGGCTCTGGATTGAGCGTGACGGCAGTACCTCCGGCGATGATAAGCGGGATCGGGAACTTCGCATCACGCGCCGCCGCTTCTCGCTCCTGCCAGGACGAGAAGAGAAGCCCCTGATTGTTAAGCATCCGAAGAAGGTGCGGATAGTCTGTTTCAAAGGAAAGACTAAAGCCGATAACATCGCAATCAGCGAGGAGTCTGTTGTTTTCAAATGAACGCCACTTGTCCCCTCCGAGCTGAGCATCGTCCGCATTTTCTGGGAGGAATCCTCGCTCGACAATAACACGCTGATCTCGCGCGAGGATGTCGTACACAGCCTGAAAGCCGAGATTCGACATCGCTACCCAGTACTGATTCGGATAGGTCAGGTGAAAACGGATATCGCCGGTGCTATTGCTATACGGCACGACAAACTTCTCAAGAGCCTTGAGGTCTTTGGTGGTTGGATTCTTGAGATGTGCCCGTTGTGTACCCACTACCTGCTCCGATTACGGGTCTCGCCGCTGGGCGGAGAGATTCTTGTATGAGTCTAGCGTGAGGTCCGCGCCCGATGCGTTGAATCCGCGCTGAACATCTCGACTATCCGACTCGCCGCCCTTGAGAGAAAACGAAAACGATCCATACTTCACTACGGATCCGTTGTCGTCCCGCTGCCTAAGGCTAACGCTGAAAGAGTATGTGTCCTTGGTGTTGTTGAACACGCGAAACGTGAAGTTCTCGCTCCCTTTGCGCGACACTGAGCCGGTGATTGGAGCAACGTCCGTGCCCGTTAAATCCTCCCCCCCGAAGGCGTCCGTGACGACGGTATTGCTGGCCCCAGTGATCGAGGTAGATGCGAGCAAACCACTCTTCGGAAGCTTTTTCGGAGACCCATCATCAGCTGACGCGCCACGGAGTGCGAGCAAACACGCCGCCACCGCCACTGCAATCTGGAAATACCGGATCATACGCTCCCCTTGTTGAGCTATCAGGTCGACCCTACGCCGACGCCTGATTTTACCAGGTCCACTCGCCTTCATAAACCTCAGTTGCAAAAAACTACTATAGTCAAATCGATAGGTTAACAAACTTCGACAATCTCGACTCACCCACGAGGGTGCGGCGCCGCGCTGTGTAAATACGTACCTGCGCCTGGGTACAGCATCCTCGATCAACGATTTTTAGACCAGTACGCACCAGCGCGGCATTTTACAGTCCACCGCGGTAGAGCACAAAGTTCAGCGCGTCTGCCGGGATGATTGCGACCCAGTTGCGCCCCCGCTCGTCGCCACGACCGTGCATTCTCGGTTTGGGAATCGCAAGAAAGATCCACTCGCGGAAACAGCCTTTTTGAGAAATAGTGACCAACGCCAACAACAAAGGTGAGTGGATAGCATGGATATAGTGATCTGTTTCGTAACGTGTCCCTCCAAAGAGGTCGGCGCTGCGCTTGCAAAGATGGTGGTGGCGGAGCGACTCGCCGCGTGTGTCAATATTATCGACGGGGTCCAATCGGTGTACCAGTGGAAAGAGGAGATCGCAATCGACACCGAGGTGCTACTTATTATCAAGACCACCGAGGCCGGCGTCGACGCACTAAAGGCTCGTGTAATCGAGAATCACCCCTACGAGCTTCCAGAATTTATCGCTCTCAGCCCTAGTTCAAGCTCGGAGGCATACGCGCGTTGGATACAGGGGTGTGTCGGATAACGTGCTTAGGACGGGAAGCGATTG
>JBIIYC010000152.1:0-6517 GCA_044347025.1 Bdellovibrionota bacterium | reverse complement strand
CTGCATCCTGTAGTTCTATGTCAGGCCCCGGACTCCATCGCTTGAGGTATGCGGGGCGAAAAGAATAATAGGTAAACAAAAAGTCGTAGACTGGATCCGGTATTCCCACGGTAGCTCGTGATACCCGATCGTCGGCCCAACGACCGACAAGCTCCTGATGGATCTCTTTTCGCCGCAACCACTCGTCGCGAGTAAGGGAAGCAACGGGGGCGTCTGACTTACCGAATTCCAACCGCATATCGGACTCGGCTCATGGTCGGTGACGCGATCGCGCGCGCCTTCTCTGCGCCGCGCTTCAGGACTGCACGCAGATTTGATTCGTCACCACGAAGCTCTTGGTAGCGTGCTCTAAAAGGCGCTACATGCTCATTGATCGCACCAAATAGCTCCTCTTTTGCGTGACCCCACCCCATTCCACCCTTGGCAAGACGAGCCTCTAAATCGGCGAACTGTTCGGCTGAAGCGAACAGCGTAAACAGATCTCCGACGAGCGAACCTTTCAGAGCCTTGGGTTCCTCCAGTGGCGTTGAATCTGTTTTGAGCGACATGAGCTTCTTGCGGAGCGCTTTCTCTTCACATAGAAGAGGAATCTCATTGCCGTACGATTTTGACATCTTTCTGCCGTCTAAGCCCGGAATGACCTTCACGTCTTCCTGAATGATCGGCTCTGGGAGCTTCAAAACATCCCCATAGATTGCGTTGAAAGCGCCGGCCATATCCCGCGCCATTTCAACGTGCTGCTTCTGATCTTTTCCGACCGGAACGACATCGGCGTCGTACAACAAAATATCGGCGGCCATTAAAACCGGGTACGCAAAGAGCCCGTGATTCACATCAGCGCCTTGAGCCACTGCGTCCTTAAAAGCGTGGCTCTTCTCTAGAAGGCCAAGGTTCGTGACGCAACTTAAGAACCATGAAAGCTCAGTGTGCTCTGGGACATCAGACTGGCGAAAGAGGATGTGTTCCTCGGTATCAAGGCCCAGAGCCAGCCATGTGGCTAGGTGGTCGAGGGTCTGTGTCGCCAACAGACCGGGATCTCGGCTGTTGGTTAGAGCGTGCAGGTCGGCGATGAAGTAGATGGCGCTATAGCTCTTGCTAAACGCCAGAGCAGGCCTCATGGCGCCGAGATAGTTGCCAATGTGTAAATTTCCAGTAGCGCGAAGCCCCGTTAGGGACCGTTTTTTTGAAGGGTGTGATGTCGGTGTCATACGGGTACCAGCCCCTCATTGTTGGAGTAAATCGCCGAAATGTAAAGTTTTTTGAGTGCTCTTTTGCGGGCTCCGGGCGTATAACAAGGCAGGATTGTATACAGTTTAGCTAGTTTTAACCCGATACCAGTATCATGAAATCGGACCTCTACCTCGGCATCGATCAAGGCACAAGCTCAACGAAAGGTGTGCTTATCGATGGATCCGGAGCAAGCATTGCCGAATGGAGCGCCGCAGTGCCTGAGGTTCGTTATGACGAGCGGTGTGTCGAGCAGGACGCGGAGGGGATTCTCTCCTCCGTCATTGACGTTTTTGCCAGAGCGCAGGAGATAGCCAAGGAACAGGATGGGGTTATTCGGGGAGCGGGACTCGCCGTACAGCGGTCGGGTGTACTTGCATGGCAAGCCAGCGATGGCGCACCATTGTGTCCGATGATGACATGGGCAGATACGCGCACGTATCCGCAGATCCAAGCTTTTGGTCGGGGAGCAGAGATCCTTTCAGGTAAAACCGGGATCCCAACAATCCCCAATTTTGCCGCAGGTAAGATCCATCTATTGCAGCGGCGCTTCCTCGATCCGGTCGTTCACGTTGGTACCCTTGATTCATTTCTTTTGTTTCGGCTGAGCGGTGGAAGAGTGTTTATCACTGAGGACACCATGGCGTCGCGGACGATGTTGTATTCGCTGGCGGAGCGACACTGGAGTGATGAATTGTGTCGGCAATTTGAAGTCGATAAAAGGCGACTTCCGAGGATTAATCCCTCGATCGCGCCCCATACTAGCTACGAGGGAATCCCAATCGTTGCGATCCTCGGCGATCAGCAGGCAGCTTTGATCGGAAGAATGAACGCGGCACGTCGCCCACTCTTAACGTTAGGAACGATTGCATCCTTGACCGTAGATACAGGTGCGACTCCGACAATCAAGCCCTCCCTCAAAACGAGTGTGCTCTACTCTCGATTGGTGCCGAATGCCGCGATCCGAGAGTTTCAATTTCTTGTAGAACAGACCTCTCCGGTCACAGGTACGGTGCTGCTCGAGCCTCTTCGCCGCTCGTGGTGTGCTAGCACAGAGGCGTTGCAGGCGCTGTGCGATGAGGCGTGTAAGGCTAATCCATCCGGACTTGCGACTGCATACTTCGTGAACAAGCAGAATCCAAGCGATGCATGGCCACGCGGGATTCCCAATGTCATGGTTTGCCGTCAGGGTGCCACGATAGCCGATCGTGCGCGGGCGATCGTGGAGAACGTAGGGAACCTCATCGTGCGGGTCATCGAGGAAATGGCCGAAAAGGGGCTCCTCGGAGAGGTCTTCCCAGCCCATCTTGATCTCGCTGGGGGAGGGTCGGATCTCGATTATCTTGTTCAGTATGTGGCTGACGTTTCAGGGCACACATTCCACCGTTTTGCGACTCGTGAGGCAGGCGCCCGCGGGGCCGCGTGTGCAGCCAGGATGTCGGTGCATGGCCACGACAACGTGCTCGGATGTAACACTGAAGAACCAGTGAAGGTGTTCTCCTGCGAGAATCCCGATCGTCGAAAGCGATACCTGATGTGGCAACGAATGGAGCAGGATGTTCTCAGGAATTCCCTACCACCTCACGCCGAAATCGAGGAGTAGGGACTTGTTACGCTCCTGCCAGCGATCCGCATGACGCTTGTATGTCCGCTCCACCAGAGTACCGACGTGCGACTGGGTGGTTGAGATGGCGACCCAGCGCATCTCGAAAGAGTTGCAACTCTTCGGGTGATGGTGGTTGGTATCTGCCAGAGGTATCCATAACGTCAATCAGGTCGAGTCTTACCGGGGTGTCCCCAATAACCTCTGCTAAGGCCCGGGCATCCTCCTCACCAACATTCTCACCGCTCACACAGACATATGCCAGATTTACCCGTTCCTTGTGCGTGAGGGCGTGACGCCGAGCTGCCGCAAGTAGCCGACTAATCGGAGTACGTGCTGCAACTGGTACGAGCTTAGCTCGCTTCTCATCGGTCGCAGCCCCAAGGCTAATCGATAATCGAAAGGGCAGGTTGAGATCGGTGAACCGCTCAATTTCTTGCACGAGCCCAACGGTGCTAACAGTAATCGCCTTTCCGCTGATGGCATTCTCGAGTGGTTGGCGCATCCAATCGGCCGCCCGAAGGACATTATTAAAATTAAGAAACGGCTCCCCCATTCCCATAAATACGGCACCAGTGACGCGGCGTCCCTGGCTCAACACGATTCTTCGAGCCTGCGCGACTTGATCAAGGATCTCCCAGGAGCTGAGGTTCCTGCGTTTCGGCATACGTGCGGTTGCGCAGAACGTGCACCCCATGACACAGCCTACCTGCGACGATAAGCAGAGACTTACTGCGCCGGCCTTATGGAGGGGGATCAAGACAGTTTCAATCGACATCCCATCGTGGGTTTGAAAGAGGAGCTTTTCGAACCCATCCTTCGGGGATGTCAGGTGTCGTTGGAGAGACAACGATGGCAGATCAGCCACGTGAGTTGAAAAGCGCTTGGCGATGTGGCTCTCACGCATAATCGTCTCGGCGCAACGTTCTCCGCGTCCGATTACGGAACCTGCCCAGCGACGCGCTACCTCATCCGTCACTCCTCGTTCTGCGGCGCGTGCATAGAAATCACGCGGCGCCATGGCACGCGGATCGAGTGCCGCCGTATCGTCGGGTCTTTCAGATGTAGGGGTGTGAGTTTCCAAGCTCATATCGAAAATCGCTCTTGCCGAGCATAGCAATTTGCTGCAAAAACTCCATCAGACGTACCCTTGCAAGGAGATATCATGACATCCCAGGTAGTTACTAAGCCGGTTCGTATCGTCTGTAGTGATAAACACGTCGCTGGCACAGTGGATGTGAAATACTTCAGTCGGGAACTTCGTATGGAGAAGGCGATAAAAACGGGGGTCTTCTGCCTGGTCGCTACCGCTCTGTGCATCTGTATCCCGGTAGCACACTTTATTCTCGTCCCTTCCGGGCTCATCCTGACTCCAATTCTTGCGCTCCGTCAGTTCCGCGTAACAAATGCGATCGTAGGGGCGTCGTTCACCTGTGCTGCGTGCGGGGGGCAACTTACACGGCTCAGTTCGCAGGAGAAGTATCCGCTCTATGAGACGTGTCTCTCGTGTAAACGGGAAAATATCATCGAAAGCGTCGACGCCTAACAGTAGCGGTCGCCTTGTGCGGTCTTGTCCTGTTCCTTGTCATTAATTCTGACACGCAAAGCCTTTAGGCTGTGTTGCTGCGGTATCAACGTGGGTGGAGATCGATTCCAGGTTGGTGCCGTACGACAGCGGAGCATACCTCCGCGCAACCAACTATATGGAGGCAATATGTTTCGAAGCGATTATCCGTTACGGCGTAGCAGATTGTTTGGAGAGGAGCTTCTTCCTCTTCCGAGGAATATTCAGCGAGTGTTTGATAGCTTTCTGCAGGATATGTGGGAGCCATCACTCCCTACAGCACTGAGTCCGGCATTTATGCCGCAGATCGATATCGATGAAGACGAGCGACAAGTCAAAGTCCTCGCCGAGTTGCCAGGGCTTAAAGAGAGTGATGTGGAGATCGTATTTGAGCCTGGGCTCCTGGTCTTGCGAGGAGAGAAGAAAGAGGAAGAGAAACGTGAGATCGCCAAAGGTCGTGGTCGCTACGAGGAGCGCCGTTACGGTGCCTTTGAGCGACGGATTCCGATTCGCTCGCAGATCGAGGAGGGGCAGATTCAGGCTTCATTTGATCGAGGGGTGCTGACTATCAGCCTCCCAAAGTCAGCAGAGGCTCGCGCCCAAGCCCGTCGGATTCCAGTGAAGACCGGGCAAGCGGAGCCTCAGCTTGAGCAACAGGTGAGAGGCCGTGAGCAGCCACCAGCGCAAGCTGGTCAGGCGGCGCATTAAGGCGTCCAAAAATCGCCATGGGACGGTCGGCATGTTGCCGACCGTTCGTCACGTCCACGAATGCGGCCATTGGCCTAGGGCATCATCCGACAATGCCGTGAACGGCCGGCGACACGCCGGCCCTCCCAATGCACGTCGATTGCATTGTTCCGACTGTTCTTAACGTGGGCCGATATGTCCGTTGACCGCGGGCATCATCCGACAATGCCGTGAACGGCCGGCGACACGCCGGCCCTCCCATTGCATCTCGATGCCAAATGACCACCGGGAGGGTCGGCATGTTGCCGACCGTTCGTAACGTAAACGGGGGCATCTACGACCCCGAGGCCTCCTCCCGCGCTGCCTCCTCCCGCCAGACCTCAATCAAACAATCAGTGATTGCTAACACCGCTGGCCCCAATACAACTCCTGCTGCGCCAAATACCACAACGCCGCCAAGCAAGAAGAAGAACACAACCAGCGAGTGATAGTGCATCCGCTTTCCGACCAGGAACGGGTACAGCAGGTTATCGATCAGCCCGATGACGAAGGTGCCCCACAGTACCGTTACGACCGCTATGCCCCAATCGACTTTAACGGCGAGAAAGGCAGCCAGCGGTATCCACACGACAAACGCTCCGAGGTAAGGAACCAGGGCAAGGAGCCCCATGATCGTGCCCCAAATAATTGCTCCAGGGAGCTCCAGCCACCAGATCAGTACGCCCCCCAAGAAACCCTGCACAACTGCAACAGAGACCATGCCGAACAGAGTGGCGTGAATTGTGTCGGCGATCCGCTTGAACACGCGACTTGTATGGTGTTCTGAAAGGGGAATCAGGGCGCGAGTCGTATCGAGGAAGCGCCCACTGTCCCTTAGGAGAAAGAACACGATAAACAGAGTCAAAATTGACTCAAGAACGCTCCATCCACACAGCGCGACGAGGCGCGTAGTTCGGTGCCCGAAGGTTGTTGTGAACTCCCGTATAAGGTCAGAGAAGTGCAGCGATTCCTCAAGCGACCGAGCAAGAGCGTCGAGGCGTGGGTATCGTCGCGCAATCTCTAACCATGTGTCGTGCATAGTGGTTGGAATGACAGCACCAATACCCTGGAGTGCAGCGATGACTAGCTCTCGAGATACCCAAACAGTGGGGATAGCCAGCAAGGTGCCGATAAGAAACACAACGATTGCTGCGGCGATCGAGGGATGATTAATCCGTTGTTGTGTCCTGCTGAAAACGGGATGCACGATTATGGCGAGTGCAATCGCCCACACAATCGGAGCGATGAAGGGCTCAATGATGCGACCGCTGAGGTAGAGAAAACTTGCTGTGGTGACGAGTAGGGCAATACACGAGATTCTCGTCACGATCACCCCGCTCATTGGAGGTAAAGAAAAACCCAGACACCTTTCGGTGCCTGGGCCGCAGGTCAACCAA
>JBIIYC010000151.1:0-6591 GCA_044347025.1 Bdellovibrionota bacterium | reverse complement strand
CTCTCTACGACTCCGGGGACATGCCCTTTGCCAATTACGCAAAGAAGTGGACTAGATTTTGGATATTCCACAAAGTACCTGCCGATGTTCCTAGCCATAAGGTCGTCACGCTGACCTACTATGCCATATTTTGTAAGATCTGCGACTATGCCAAGAGGTGAGTTATTCTGAAGTAGGTGACTTGGCAGCACAGATGCGAGAACACTGGTTATTTGAATGCTCATGATACCATAGTATAAACGGGCCTGAATTGCCGAATTGTTAAAGTGACGGCACGGTTGTTCTGACCTACTCAGTTTATGCACCGCTCTCCGTAGCAAGAAATACCCGGTAGTTAAAAACGGAAAACAGAATAAGATCTTGGATAGCTCTCCGGCTAAGGTAATTTTCTTATCTCCCTGCTCAAGATGAATCAAGGTTGGGATATCACCATTTGCCGCAGCTAGATGTAATGAATCTATGGTGCTGCCCTTTAGAGGCGATGCCTGACTCTGCGAGTTAAACTTCTCAAGTATAGCATTAAACATGGTTGGTACAGCTGAGAGTACCTTTATGCACCAGTCTCCAACGCTTAAAGGATTCATTTGCCACCCCTCGTAGCCACGCACACTAAACGCGGCTATTAGCTTCTCTCCCTCCTGAGCCGCAGCGGCAGTCTTATAATGGAATTCCCCCGCCACTGCTACAAATTGCTTCGACCCTGCGAACTCCCGCTCTAACAAAACAACTTCGTGGTGAGCACTAGCTTCCCTAAGCGAAGAGATCATCTCGGGACTAAGTCCGGAAGGAGTTGAAGGGACCTGTCCGATATCCTTCGGAGTAGGATCCGTGACCGGCATATGCCTTGCGATACGAGCAAACGTTTCATTTTGCTCTTGTTCGGGACTGTTTGTCGCTACACGCTGTTCCAAGAAGAATGCATTTTTAAGATCAAGTCCTTGTTGGGTCGCAGTCGGAGTGGGAGGAGGTAGATGAAGCATATGAGTATGACTCTTCTATTTCTATTAAGTCTTAGGAGAGTTTAACAGAACCGCAGATCCTACGCGAACGGAGAGCCGAGACAGATAGATAGTGAGATCAATTCACTTTTTTTTCCTCTGTAGAGGGGCTACTTTTTTTCCTCTGTAGAGGGGCTACTTTTTCTTCTTCCTCTGGCAACTTCCCGTTCAGCTCTCCGATTAGTACCTCATGGAAAAGAAGATGAAATACCACCCTCACGGGAGCGTGCTGTTTTGCACGTTTAGCCTTGAGGAGGGATTGTTGCTTTTAGCTAATCCACTGTGCAAGGCGATCGTGAAGAGCTGCCTTGCTGCGGCATGCGGGCTCTACCCCGTTAAGATCTGCCACATTATTGTTGAGGCGACACATATCCACCTTGTTTTGGTAGTCATAAACCCCGATCACGTTGAGGCGTTCTTTCGTCACTTCAAAACCGAGTCAGCTCACATGATTAACGGGCTCCTAGGACGCAACAAGCGCACCCTGTGGTGTGAGGGATACGATAGCCCTATCGTTCTAACCCCAACGAGAGCCTTAATAGCGGTAGCGTATCTCTATGCGAATCCAGCCAAGGATAATTTAGAAACCTCCATCGACAGATACCCTGGGTTCTCCTCCTGGAAGATGTTTCAATCAGGTAAGGTTACCCGACATTGGAAGCGGCTGAGGCGTCCGCAGTTTACCGCTATCACACGAGATGCCAACAACTTTCGGGGCTACTCCAAGCGTGCGGAGGAGATCCTAGCCTCATCCAATGAGATCCAGACGTTTACCCTTGAGCCCAACGCGTGGATGGAAGCGTTTGGATATCACTTACCGGAAGAACAACGGAAACTTAACGAGGACTTAGTCGCACGCATTAGATTGCTTGAGGATCGGGCTGAAAAGAAGAGAGTGAGGGAGAAGAAGAGCGTGTTCGGCAGGGAGCGTCTTCTTGCGCAGGTGTTTGATACTAGCTATCGGCCCAAACGAAAGGGGCGTCGAATGTGGTGTCTCTCAGAGAAGCGCAGTGTGCGAGTCGAGTTTATTAGATTTTTCAAAGCGCTCATGCAGAAGGCGAGAGCAGTTCGGGAGAAGTGGAAGCTGGGGGACGTTACCGTTCCGTATCCTCCGGGCTTGTATCCACCTTCTATGCCCAAGCTCGCTAACGCGCTTGGTCGCTAGGCTTTCCGTCTACCAGATTTTTGCGTTCTCCGATTCGCAGGGCATTCGTGTATCTAGAGTCCCGTTTACAGTAATTTTTACCGCCTTTGCTCGATGGCTTTTGACTCCGACCGTACTGGGGTTCCGGGTCTTTACTCCCCTTGGTTATGCGGTAGCCCGGGTACAGGAGGAAATCCTACTCCATCCGCCTAGCCTTCCACGAGTAGGTTATCGTTGCCGGCTTGCCATCGTATATAACCTCCGCGTGGCTGGTGCCGGTTAGGGTCTTCTCTGTTTCGTCATAGGTAGCACGGGTAGAGACCTTTGTACCGCTGGAGTCACCACCGGGATTGATGTCAAACGCGAGCAGCGCCCCACCACCTTGTAGCTGCTGACTGGTACCGTTAAAGGCGAGCACATCGACCTGGCTCTTCAAGGGCTCACCCTTTGCGTAATCGGTCTCCACATAGGAGTGTCCTGAGATCGTGCCATCGGCATACGCGCTAAAGGTCAGGAATCCGCCCGGTTTGTAGTCTCCGTAGTCCTTAAACTTGGGATCATCACTCTGCCAGCTCCAGACCCCGTGTAGTGGGGAGTCGATAGGTTTCTTGCCGTTGGCTGCGCGTGGCTCTTGAGCGGTAGCGCCCTTAGTAGCGACATTTTCCTGCATGCGAGAGGTGGTGAGGATCTTACTGATTAGATCGTCCTTAGTGGCTCCCCCCTCGGTGAACCAATCGAGTGCGGCACCCTGGAGGGTCTTGCCGTTAACGGTGCGCTCAAAGCCTAGCGTGGCGTAGACGTCACCGTTTTTGGCATCCTTGACGACATCGCGGTAGAAGAGCGCCGTCACGGCAACCTTGGGATCAGAGAGTGGTTTGACCTCACCCGGTTGCGATACTCCATCTCGGTTGTTGTCGAACCAGAGACCTAGTGGCTGTAGCTCTGTGCCAGAGACCTTGCCGTCATTATTGAGATCAAGTGTCGCCAGCGCCTCAAAGCCGTGCTCCCACAATCTGCCATCCTTGTTGCCACCGAATGAGCGTGAGCCGAAGAGCTGATCACCTGAGGTAATTATCCCGGTGTGCTTCGGGTCGTGGACCAGTAGCGGGCGAGCGCCAGAGGCTTTCCATACGACGAACCGTTTGTTGGCTTCGTTAAAGAGCGGGAAGTCGATGATCTTAAGATCAGTGGTTTCGCTTGAGCGGCTATTCGCCCAGAGCAGGGAGATCGGGGAGACGCGCCAGCCGTACCAGGCTGAGCCACATAAGGTCCCCGTTGGTGCTGTCGTGCGCTGGCAGTTACTGTCGAAAAAGATCGTGTGAGTAAATCGGCCCCCAGTAACAAAGAGGACACCCTTCACACACGTATCAACATCATGGGGCTTGACCCCCAACGCTCTGCACTGTGCTTCTGCGGCAGCAACATGCGTCCTAATGCATGAGTGATCCGATCCCGAGAACTGCATTAGCCCTGAGCCCATGCCGCTGCCAGACTCTTGACCGACTTTTAATTCGTAAAAATTGCACTGCGGAGCGATCGCAGTTGGTGTAGCCGTCGGTGTTAGTGTCGGAGTGATCGTTGGAGTTGTGGTCGCTGTCGCCGTAAGAGTTGGGGTGGGTGTGAACGTTGCGGTTGGCCTTGGGAGCGTTATTGGTGGAGAGTCACTCTCGACAGGAATCTGAGCGACTGAATCCCAGCCGTTGAGGAGTACAAGAGCTGTGAGGACCGCGACAACAACAATTTTTGTCGGACGAACGAGCATCCCCACACCTAGATTTGGATTGACAGTTTCATTACATCGGAGGTTTTTTTCTTGCTTCCCATGGCATTATTGAAAATCGGCTCTTTTTCGGAAAACGTGAGGGCTTTCTGCGGAGCGAGACACCGCGAGGAGTCGGCCGTCGGTTGCTCGACATACCTCGTGGGCCAGTGGCAGCAGCCGGTAATGAGGTTGTAGTTCTTGATATTTTATCTACTACTTAAAATCTATATGCAATTGAGGAACGTGGCGCTTCTTGAGAGTATACTGTGGACGCGCGCCGTGGTCTGACCAGCAGCTGAGCGTAGCCAGCCGACCTGTGGCCGCTACTGCACCGTTACTGCACCATCTGCATCAGGGTCGTCATCGGCAACAGAACGGCTATCACAATCAGGAATACGACGAGTCCCAAGAGGATAATCATCAGGGGCTCAATCACCGTAGTGAGTCCGGCAATCGAATTGTTTGCCTCGTTTGAGAAGGTCTTGGCTGCCTTTGAGAGCATGATCTCAAGCTTGCCGCTTTTCTCTCCGATCGCCACCATCTGTGAGAGGAGGTTCGGAAAGTATCCGCTCTTTGAGAGCTCTTTTGCGAGGCTTCGACCCTCCTTTACGCCGTCTCGAGCTTCCTCGAGGGCCTTATTCATGTGGGTATTGCCCACGATATTACGGACGATCTCCATCGCAGCGAGCACCTCGACGCCACCGTTGAGGAGAGTTGCAAGGGTCGATGCGACGCGTGCCGTAGAGACTTTGCGATAAATCGAACCATACAGTGGTAGCTTGAGGAATAGATCGTCGAACCATGCACGACCCTTCGGCGTTGCATAGCTCTGTTTAATGTAGAGCCCGAGTCCAATAGCTGCACATGCAAACGCCCACCAGTAGGAGATGATGGTGTTGGAGAGAAAGAGCACGATGCGAGTTGGCAGGGGAAGTTCTATCTTTTGTTTGATAAATATGTCGACAATCGTGGGAACGACGTACACGAGAAGAACGGTTACGACGACAACGCATAGCAGGAACATGAGAAGCGGATAGAGGAGGGCGCTCGTTACTTTGCGCCTTAGCTCAAGTTGCGCTTCGTAATAATCGGCCAGGTTCTCAAGAGCGCCATCAAGTGCTCCAGATGCCTCACCAGAAGCAACCATATTCACATAGAGACGGGGAAATACCTTGGGATATGCCCCCATCGCTTTTGCGAGCGACGAGCCCTGTTCCACACGTTCCTTGATATCAACAACGATACGTTTGAGGGAGGGGTTGTCGACCTGATCCGCTAAGGAGAGGAGGGCTGATACGAGTGGGAGGCCTGCGTTGGAAAGGGTTGCAAGGAGGCGCGTAGCGAGCGTTAGGTCTTTGAGTGAAACACGGTCGCTGGTAAAGAGCTTCTTTACGTCCTTGGTGCGGTCTTGAGAGGCAGTAAGTGCTTCTTTGATATCCGTTGGAAATATATTTTGAACGCGGAGCCTCTGCCGGGCGGTGCGGATACTGTCGGCTTCAAGGGTGCCCTTGAGCTTCTTTCCAGTTGGGTTTATCGCTGTGTACTCGTAGACCGGCATAATGAAAACGTTGCTTGATTCGTGGCGCTGACCGCATCGCCGCTACTAACTTATATCGTCGTGGCTCGCCAGCAGTACCTCCTCAACTGAGGTAAGTCCCGCCAGAACCTTTCTTCCTCCATCTGCTCGAAGGGTTGCAAAACCGCGCTTAACGGCCGAGTTCTTAATTGAATTCGAATCCATTCGCTGCAGGATCTGTCCGCGTAGTTCGTCGTCGATAAGGAGTAACTCGTGGATTCCCAAACGACCGGAGTAACCACTTCCTTGGCAGTGTGGGCACGTTCCATTGCCGGGTCGGTACGCGCGACGTTCGGTAATCTCCGCTGGATTGAGGCTTAGTTCTCTGAGTTCCTCATCTGAGATCTCGTAGGGCACGCGACAATGCGGGCAGAGTCGTCGAACGAGCCGTTGGGCGAGGACAGCGAGTAAGCTCGAAGAAACAAGAAACGGCTCTACTCCCATATCGAGAAGTCGGCTCACGGCACCTGCCGAATCGTTTGTATGGAGGGTGGAGAGCACAAGGTGTCCGGTAAGTGATGCTTGGATCGCAATCTCTGCTGTCTCGGTATCTCGAATCTCTCCCACCATCACCACATCGGGATCTTGTCGGAGTATCGCTCGCAGTCCGCTTGCGAAGGTAAAGTCGATCTTCGGGTTCACCTGCATCTGTCCGATGCCATCGAGTTGGTACTCGATCGGATCCTCTACTGTGAGGATATTGAGGTCTGGCTTGTTGATGAAGGTGAGACACGCATACAGCGTTGTCGTTTTACCGGATCCGGTTGGTCCAGTTACGAGAATGATTCCGTTTGGCTTATTGAGGAGTTTTACGAGTCCGTCTAGATTTCGCTTCTCGACCCCGAGTTGTTGAATATCGAGCACCGCACCGGTCTTATCGAGGAGACGCATTACGATCCGTTCGCCGAACTGGGTCGGAACAGTTGATACGCGGATATCTACGTCTTTGCCCGCAATCTTGAGGCCGATACGACCATCTTGAGGAAGGCGCTTTTCGGCGATGTTTAATCCCGCCATGATCTTTACGCGCGATATGATCGCAGCTTGGAACGCTTTCTCTTCGCTCGCAACGTCATACAGCACACCGTCAACACGGAAGCGAACTTTGAGC
>JBIIYC010000150.1:0-6609 GCA_044347025.1 Bdellovibrionota bacterium | reverse complement strand
ACATTTCTCCATCACTCCCACGGTTCTCTTAGTTACATCCGGATTTACCTGCCAATCGAGCAACTCAGGCCACTCATACTGGAACCAGTTAAACCGACGAACCTTGTAAGAGCAGTTGTTCGAGCAGTAGCGAGTACCTACGCACCGGTTGTAGACCATTGCGTTCATACCCTCTTCATTGTGGTACGTTGCATACACTGGGCACACCGGCTCGCACGGAGCGTTTTGACAGTGCTGACACATCATCGGAAGGAAGCTGACCTTGAGCTCCTCTCCTCCATCCTCGGTCGGCACTGAGTCGTAGTAACGCTCAATACGCAACCACGCCATCTCTCGACCCTGGCTAACTACCTTCTTACCAACAACAGGAATATTGTTCTCGGCCGAACAAGCCACAACGCACGCGGAGCAACCGGTGCAGGCAGCCAAATCAACCGCTAATCCCCACTGGTACACCGGGTGTTCGCGCTGTTCGTACATCTGCTTGGGGCCTTCGTGGTGACCTTCACCGTGACCACCACCATGTCCTTCGCCATGGGCCTCCCCGTGAGCTTCGTTCACGCCGTGTGCTACTGCGGCGCCACCACCAACGATCATCGCTGTTCGCGCAAGTTCACGGTTCTCTTGTGAGCTAAAATCCTGAACGGTAACGAGATTACCGGAACCCGTACCTCGGAGCACTTCAACCTTGCTACCAGTGAGCACGATCGAATCCGCGCCCTTTGCGAGTTGCTTTGGAAGGAGCGAGTACGCACTTCCGCTGCCTTCGGCAGCACTCTTCGCAAAGCGTCCATAGGCTGAGTGGCCCTGTCCGACAGGCACCGCTACAATTCCCTTGTGAACATGCTCGGTGACGTATGCAGGAACATGAACCTCGCCGTTATCCGTGCGGAGGATTACAGCGTCCCCCTGCGAAATGTTATGTTTCTTAGCTGTTTCAGGGTGAATCTCCGCCCATGCGCCCCACACTGCCTGCGTGATCGGATCCGCGAGCTCCTGCATCCACGGACGGTTCGCTGCTCGCCCATCAAATGACTTAACAGACGGATACGGATAGAGCACAAGCTCATCCTTGTCCGCATGAGCAGCATCGATTCCATACGAGAGTGCAAATACAGCTGGGTTGATCGAAACCGAGTTGTTCGACGTACGGGCAGCCGGAGTAAAGTATCCACCTTTTTCCAAGCTCGACATCCAGAACGCATCTGCATCCGAGCCCCCCTTGCCAGCAGTCGCCTTTAGGTAATTAGCCTTGACGAACGCGTCGAAACTCTTGCTGTCACCGGCAATCGTCTTGTTGGCATTCGACGCCACATCGATCAGGACATCGCCGAAACTCTTTGTATCAAAGATAGGACGCATCGACGGCTGAATGAGGCTGATAGACCCATCTGCCAACTTTACATACCCCCAATCCTCGAGGTTGGTGTGAACCGGGAGTACGAAGTCTGCCAACTCCGCGGTTTCATCGAGGTGGCTGGAAAGTGCGAGAACGAGTCCCGCCTTCTTACCGGTACCATCACCCTTGATTCCAACGCGATTTGCCGCGTATTGGAAGCCGAATGCATCCGGGAACGTGAACTGGGGATTTGTACCGTAGGTAACAAGAACATCAACCTTGCCCGCAGCCATATCCGAGATAAGTTGCGCAACTTGAGAAGCCGACGACTCAGGCTTCTTCATCGTCGCGATATCAACCGTCTTTCCGATATTGCCAAGCATCACATTGAGGAGATTGACTGCAACCAATAGCGGAAGCGGATCCGCCGTTGCCGTAGCAGCTCCACCCGCCAAGACGAGCGACGAATCTGCATCCGCCAAGTAATCCACCAACAGAAGGAGCTTCTGCTTAGAAACTCCGGTCTGCTCCTCTACTGCCTCGGAAGTAATTCCCTTTGTCAGTTGCGTAAGCTTTGCCACGGTCGCGTCATCGAGTCCCTTGGTGCGCCCCTGCTTGATCAGTTCACCGATCAGGAACAACGCGATACGAACCTCTGAGCCAACATTTGACTTAAGCCAAAGGTCTGCATTTGCTCCCGTGAGCGAAAGACGGGGCTCAACGTGAACAAACCGAAGCGGGCTCTCCGAGCGACGCGAATCAGCCCATTGGCGCGCGTATCCAACCGGATTCGACCACGTTTCAAGGAAGTCAGCACCAAAGTTAAGAACAACCTGCGCCTTGTCGAGCGAGTACGTCGGCACTCCGTAGGTTCCAAAAACCATTTCTGAGGCCTTAGCCACACCGACTGGCTGCGTTGGGTCCCACACGATATGGGTGAAGCCAAGTTGACTCGCAAACGAATCAACAAGGTCCGCTTGAGCGGACGTGAGCTCTCCCGTTAATATCACCTTCTTATTAGTCGCATTCGTGATCGCCTCGTTCACCTTGGCGTACGCATCATCCCAACTCGACGCCTTGTATGTAGGCGATGTTGGGGCGTACAAGCGATCCTTATTGAGGGAATCATTCGTTCGCTTCTGGGGCCCGCGGATGCGATCTGGATCGTAGAGCGACTGGAGCGCCGCCTGTCCAAGCGCACACAAGCTACCCTTGTTAACAGGGCTATTCGGATTTCCCTCTATCTTGACCGCTCGCCCTTCACGGGTGCGGACTCGAGTTCCACAACCAGCCGAACACTCGGTACAGGTTGACGTGTACCAAACGGCAACGCCTGGGATCTGCTCTACTTCGCCCTTTACGAACGGCAGAATGTTCTGCTCGGCAGAGTTGGCGCACGCAGTTGCGCCCACAGCCGACGTCGCCCCCAACACCTGGAGGAAACGACGACGAGATATTTGTACCAAACCCGCTCCGGTTGCAGCCTCGTTCTGGCTTCCGTTTAGCTCAGCATTTTCGCCTTTCATCTTGGACCTCAAAAATAACGTCTGAAATTCTTTGCTAGACCGCGCACTGTTTATCGGTGGCCGTGGCAAACCAAGCAATCGATGCTAGCTCCCCGCTGACGGTGACAATCGATACACCAGCCCATCTTCATGGACGAAACGCGCTCGACCTGCTCCATCTCTGGAATCTGTCCGTGGCACTCCTGACACGACACACCAGCCTTCACGTGGCGCTTATGGTTGAACTTTAAGTAGTCAGGCATCACATGCACCTTAACCCACGGAACTGGCTCACCCTTCTTGTAGTAATCCTTCAGCTTTTCGATATCCTTCTTGCCCTGCTCGGACTTCCCAGCGACCAAAGCGCCGTGACATCCCATACAGGTCTCTTCCTCAGGAATCGCCGCATACGAAGCCTTGTTCACAGACCAGTGGCAGTACTGACACTCCATCTTGTTCTGCTGGACGTGAATAACGTGACTGAACGCGATCGGCTGCTTTGGACTATATCCACGCGCCCGCTGCGGTGGCCCAAAGTAATGAAAATGGTCGGTGAGATTGAGGTCCCAAAGAGCCGCCTGGCCATCGTTGAACACACCAGTTCTGACCCCGAGTTGTGGATATGCAGCTCCCTGCGATTGATTAGTAGCTGGTTGGGCTACCGCCTCCTCGCTTGAAATCCATGTGTTGGACTGAACCACGACGGCAGCAAGTGCCAAAACACATGCTCCTACGAACGCGAATCTGATTTTAGTTGCCATGAATGCAGAAGAAACTTCGGTGGATACTCTGCGCGGAGGCTTCCTAAGACCTTAGACGAACCTACCTCGCACCCCTTACCTACATTAATCAAATGATGAAGCCGCAAACCGAGAGCACAAACCCCAATTTGAGACTCCTGGCGACATATTCCACTGATACAACCGCAGAAAAGTCTCGTCTCAGAGTGTTTGAGGAAAACAACGGATGAGCTTCGGCCTAACTTGTAGATCAGAATTAGAAATAATGGAATACGGGAAGCCGGCCAAACGCCGTTTTCTTCTCGAATGATCTCGGGCAATTGGCTAGGCTCCGGGTATGACATCCAACACTTCACAATGTTTCATCAACGGCTCCTGGTGTTTTGCTAACTCGCAAGCCTCATTCACAGTTACGAACCCAGCAACCGACGAGCGGCTTGCGGACGTACCGTCCCTCACCCCAGAGCAGGTGGATGACGCCATTCATGCCGCGAACGAGGCGTTCGCGGCTTGGAAACAGCTTCCGGCAAGACAACGTTCACACTGTATTCGCACCATCGGGGAGTTGTTATTGGCGAAGCAGGAGGAGTGCGCGCGGCTTATCACCTCCGAACAAGGAAAGCCACTCAAAGAGGCGCGAGGGGAGGTCCTATACGCAGCCAACTACCTCCTCTGGTTTGCAGAGGAAGCACTACGCGTCTACGGCGACATCATCCCGTCCGATTCAATTTCCAGGAGGATCTTCGTTTTGAAGCAGCCTATTGGCGTGATGGCAGCGATCACACCGTGGAACTTTCCGATCGCAATGCTTGCGCGCAAGATCGGCGCAGCTCTCGCCGCCGGGTGTACTTGTGTCGCCAAGCCGGCTCCAGAAACGCCCCTTTCTGCCCTATTTTTCGCTAAAATCTGCGACGAAGCAAAGCTTCCGGCGGGAGTCGTGAATATCATTACCGGCGATGCAGTTATGATCGGCGAGCGCTTCATGCAGTCTCCCATCGTCAGAAAAGTGAGCTTTACCGGCTCCACGGAGGTAGGAAAAATCCTCATTCAACAATCAGCCGAGACCGTCACGAAACTGAGCCTTGAGCTCGGAGGTAACGCCCCGTGTATCATCACAAACGATGCGGATCTTTCCAAAGCGATCGATGGGATTATCCTCGGAAAGTATCGAAACGCAGGTCAAACGTGTGTCTGTATCAATCGCTTTCTTGTGCACTCCAGTATTCGGTCTGACTTTGAGGCTCTCCTTATTGAGCGATCAAAGGCACTTGTTGTTGGAAACGGAGCTGATGCAAACACCGATATCGGCCCCCTCATCTCAGACGAGGCCGTGAACAAAGTCGTGGACCTAGTTAACAGCTCGGTTCGCGAGGGTGCGCAGATTCTCCTCGGAGCCCCAACAAACACTCGCTTCATGGCGCCGATAGTAGTCGGTGGGGTTACGAAAGAGATGCGTATCTGGCGAGAAGAGATCTTCGGTCCGGTATGCACCATCACAACCTTTGAGACCGATGACGAGGCGATTGAACTTGCCAACGACACTACGTATGGCCTCGCTGCGTACGTGTACTCGCGAGACCTCTCGCGTGCTTTGCGGATGAGCGAACGACTGGACTTCGGAATGGTGGGCATCAACGACACGGCGATATCATCGGTGCAGGCACCCTTTGGAGGCGTAAAACAATCTGGCTACGGTCGGGAGGGAAGTAAGTATGGAGTGGATGACTACCTGGTTCTGAAATACCTCTCGATAGAGATGTAAACCCATCAGCGCTTCATGCACATCAAGGTCCTCTTGGCTACGGCTGCAACACCGTATCCTCCGCAACTGGCAGCATCTCTTTGAAATCGAGGGTGTAGTGCAACCCCCTACTCTCTTTGCGCGCAAGCGCCGAACGAATCACCAATTCGGCAACTAAACTCAAATTACGAAGCTCTAGCAAGTCGGCCGTAACAGTACACTGGCGGTAGTACTCCTGAATCTCACTGCGGATTAACTCCATGCGATGCAGTGCTCGCTCCAGTCGCTTGGTGGTACGCACAATCCCCACGTAGTTCCACATCGTACGTCGGATCTCATCCCAATTCTGCGTGATTACCACCTGCTCATCGCTATCGACGGCATTGCCTGGGTCCCACGCTGGCGGAACCACCGAGACGTGATGTTTACGGCGATTCTCTATCGAATGATGCGCAGCACGGTACCCAAACACCACTCCCTCAAGAAGGGAGTTTGACGCGAGTCGATTTGCTCCATGAAGACCTGTACATGCACATTCACCTGCAACATACAGGTCTACAACATCAGTCCTTCCATGCTGATCACTTAAAACTCCGCCACATAAATAGTGCGCCGCAGGCACAACCGGAAGCGCTTGTTTGGTGATATCGAACCCGTACGCAAGACAGCGCTCATAGATCGTTGGAAAGTGCTCCTTGATAAACCCTTCATCGCGATGGGAGATATCCAGCAAAACAAACTCGTCCCCATGGAGCTTCATCTCAGCATCGATGGCTCGGGCGACAACATCACGTGGCGCGAGCTCCAGCTGCTCGTGATACTTATGCATGAACGGCTCGCCATTACAGCGTAATAGCTTTGCGCCTTCCCCTCGCATCGCCTCTGTAATCAAAAAGCTCTTTGCCTGCGGGTGATAGAGGCAGGTCGGATGAAACTGAAAAAACTCCATATTGGCCACACGACACCCAGCACGGTAGCACATAGCAATACCGTCTCCGCTTGCGACATCGGGATTAGACGTGTAGAGGTAGATTTTTCCAGCTCCGCCTGTTGCGACTAACACCTTATCAGCCAGATACGGCTCAATCGGCGCCCCCTCCCGCAACACGTATGCACCGAGAACTTTATTCGCCCGCTCACAGCCGACACCTACCTTATGAGTCGTGATAAGATCGATAGCGCTGGCATGGGTGATGAGTTCGATGTTCGGAGTTCGCTTCACTGCCGCCAGCAATGCGCGTTGAATCTCAAAGCCCGTGGCGTCCCCTGCGTGAAAGATTCTTC
>JBIIYC010000031.1:0-21230 GCA_044347025.1 Bdellovibrionota bacterium | reverse complement strand
GGGCAAAAAAGAGGTTATCATCGCTGCAGGCTCAGCGGCCGATGGCATGCGCTTTGTTGAGATATCCACGAACTATGACAAGCTCAAAGTTGATCTCGCCGCTCGATTTCAGGCGAATCCCTCAGGGGCAACACTCTCTGGATACGTCGCCATGCACACGCTCGGACAAGCGCTGGAAGGACTCAAGGACACAACCACAAGGGGCCTCTACGACCGATTACTGTCACTATCAGAGGTACCAACACCAAACGGGACGTTCACTATCCATAACCGCATCGTAGATTTCCCTCTAACGATACGCATTATTCGAAACGGCGAGATTAGCGACCCGACACCACTGTGATCACTCCGCCTCACAAGCGACACTCTCTCACCCACTGCAACACGAGTTCGATATTTAGGGGCTTTGCAAAGAATTCCCGCGCCCCAAGCGCGGCGAAGCGATAGACCGACTCGTCATTGTCCTCTCCACTCATCACTGCGACGAACGGCGAAACAGCGGTCTTTGGAAAAGCCTGTAAAAAGCGCGTAGCTCCACCACCAGGCATGTGCGCATCGCACATAACGATGGCGCGGTTCGGACCAATTTCAGTCACAAACTTGAGAGCGTCATCAACCGACCCGAATGCTTTAACGCGGATTCCATGGCGGGCCAGAACGCGCCCAAGAGATTCGCTGTGACCAGCGTCATCATCAACAATCAGCACCTGGCACCACGAATCCTCGTACTGCGTGGACTGTCTACTATCGCAAAACTCAGCGTCCGGTCTCCGATTCGGATTCTCCTCAGCCGCCCGCACCAACACTATCTCAACTACTGTTCCATGCTCAGAGGAGGTCACCTGCAACCGCCCACCGAACTCCTCAAGTATCTCCCGGCACGAGAGAAGCCCCACGCCCCACCCGTGCGCTCCGGCTACCGGATTCGATGATGTGTCGCCGCGCAACAACTGGTCCAGCACCTTTTGAGGGACACCCGGGCCCGTATCGCTTATCCGGGCGACCACGTTTCTGTCATGTCCGTCCTCCAGATCGAGTGATATCACTCCAGCACCCGTGTATCGGATTGCGTTACCGACAATATTCGAGAGCACCCGTTCAAGGGCCAGAGCCGGCATGCGAACACCGCAGGGTTCATATGGAAGCCGCCGCTGCATAATTCCTCCACGCGCCTTCACCTCTACCTGAAAGCGGTCAGCGACTCGCAGAAGAACCCCAGCGACATCCGCTGTTGCGGTTAGCTGGTGTATCTCTGCACGTGCGCGAGGAGAGCAGCTCGCTAGCAACTGCTCCACGTAACACAATTCCTCTGCGACTCTCCTGGAATCCATCACCATCTCGCTGTCATGCACTCCCATCGCTGTTAGCATATACTTCAAAGCGGCCAGCGGTGCTCGAATATCATGCGCGATAGATGTCATCCTGCGCAGCTGCTCCTGTTGCTCCGACACAGCCCGTACTCTCTCTCGTAGCGTGGCGAGGATGGGTCCGTATAGGTTAAACCACTCTGTTATGCTCTCAGCTATGACATTGGCACGCTCAATTTTTGATCGTGTTGCTCCACCCACAAGACCAAACCACACGATCGCCTGCGCGTCAGGTAGCATCTCTGGTGAAATCAGCACCGGCGCCACAATTGAAGTACGGAACTCGGCATCAACGAACCGAACCGTATCAAGGGCGTGATCCCGAATACGACACCCCGCCACTGACGCGCTGTTTTCAAAAAAGCAGCTTTGCAGAGCCTCATCTGGCAACGTTCGAATCTCTCGTGGCTTTCCGATTAACCACCCAGCACCGTGACTCCTTACAACGAGCGCAAGCGACGCATACTCGTCTTTACAAATGTGATACAGCTCCGTTGCCGCCTGACATGCAAATGCCTCCAGCAAGGCATCAGCCTTTGCACTACACCATGCGAGCGCTCGCGCCAACGCTGCATGGCACTCCTCCCTCACGCCATCTCCTTACACGAATCACGCCCCGTCAATCGTGCCACCTGAGCGCACAACACCCGAGGATCTTTCGCCTTGCTCATCAACGCATCTACCCCTACACGCAACGCCTCCAACTCCACATCGACACCATCATCCGATGTCAGCATCAGAATGGGAATACCGCTCCAACGCTCATTTCTTCGCACCTGCACGGCAAATTCGCATCCGTTCATCTCAGGCATATGTAGGTCACAAATGATTAAACGAGGCGCGATGGTGGTGAATTCAGCCAATCTCTTGAGCGCTTGCTTTCCACTCTCAACACAACAGACCTCGAATCCTTCCCGCTGAAGAAGTCGCTGCATGACGCGGCGAAACATCGAATTATCATCCACAACAAGCACGGGAGCGGGATCAATTTCTGACTCAGCTTTTTTCTCTCTTTTGCCATCCTCCTGAATAGCCGAAGACGGCACAGATCCTTCAGCGGGACAGCTACGAGCGGCCAACCCAGAGCTAGCTCCCGCACACGGGGTTGCCCACGAGAGTCGAATATGTGCCGAGCTTCCCATCGTTCGCACTGCTACTCGGCCGGCTTTGGGGTGCTGCAAAGTCTCTCCATCGATACTGTGGAGGTATACAAGAAGGTGCTCCAGTGCTTCTGGATGGATGCCTCCCACAGCAAGCCTACCCTCCACAGTCTTGAACTGGTATCGATGTCCATCCTCTGTTCGAATAATCTCAAAGCTTGATGCCCCGTGGCACACCGCTTCCGAGACCAGTATTTCAAGAGCCCGCTCACACAATTGCTGCCTGCGATGAACCTCGCCCTGATCTCTGTTAGCCTCAGTCTCGGCGATCAATCGCTCCGCACCATCGAGCGCTCTTGCAATCTCCGTCCACGGCGCCATGCAGATCGACTGCGTCCCGTCAAAGAGCGCTACGCCACGAACCTCCGCAGGGTCTACGGCAACAAATCTCACAATGCGATCAAGCTCCATAACAACGGAGGCTCCGATCCGTCGAAGGGACGAGAGAATTGACCGAGCCTCCGACCCAAACACCGTGAGGTCTGGTATCGCAACGTGATCATGATATGGCATGTGCATTTCATTCGCTGCAGCGCTCACGAATTCTCGCTCACTCACCCCCACCCAAGCCGCTGCGAGCACCCCCCACTGTCGCCTGTCATGTGAAGAGGCGATGACCTCTCGCATCACCGATGGCGGAACAAGAGCCTTCATCGCTTTCACGAGCGACGGCAACGCTCGGCTATCCCCTCCAGGTCGCCGAGGCCGTCGCATGAGGGTATCCATTGCTTCCACAATCCATTTCATAACGACACCTCCTCTCGTAGCGCTCCCGCCGCATACCCAACGACCAATCTCTGCTCTGGCCGAAGGATCAAACCGTTGGCTTCTCCTACCACCGCTAGTGCGACCAACACGCGTTGGTCAACGAATGTGCCACCCACTCCTGATATATTGAGAGGAACGCCTATCGGCCGTCCGATCCGCGATCTGAGCACCGTGTGTAGATCGAGTCGCGAAGCAAGCCTTCCTCTCGAGGCACACACCACATGCTCAATCCGGCTCACATCACCGGCGTGAGGATCGATGGAGAGCACCCACGAACAGGCCATGGCTGAAACATCCCTCAGCTTCCATGTTGCTAGTGAAAGCTCAGTCTCTCCCCTCGCTGCAAGTTGCTCGACTGCCTTCTGCATTCGATTACGATCCGCCTCTAACACCCCCTCGGCGCCATCGGAGCGCCAAGCACTCAAAGGTCCCCTCGCCTCTCGCAACAGGGTAGCAGGTAGCATTTTGGCGACGGCATCATCATGTATCTCCGCGACCAGCGAAGCACCGCTCAACCCAAGCGGTAGCAACACCACTGTCCAGACAGCAAGCTCAAGTAGGGCAAAGCCTCTGTGAAGATTGCGCATCAGAAAGCTCCTCTAAAACTCCAGCACAATACGATCACGCACGGAGCGAGCAACGGCACCAACGAGCGAAGCTCCCTTCAATTCACGCTGCGTCACCCCAAGCTCTCGATACAGGCCGCCATAGCTTCCCGCCCCACGCACCGGAACACTCCTCCCGTCGAGGACAAACACATACAGGTCGATCGGACGCTGCACACTACGCGCCACTTGTTCAAGAAACTCACGCGCAAGGGCCGCATATCCTGCAACCAAGGCTTCCTGGCGCATCAGGATCACCACCGAATGATATTCACCAGAATCCGAGAAGAACTCGCGGGCTGCGAGATCTGCAACTCCTGATGCGGCATCCCACGAATCAACCATTCGGTTGCTGCCCGCGATGCTCAACATCTCCACTCCAGCATCGGAGAGTTTGGGCCCACAACGTCGTATTCCATCACTACCGTCGGTCATAACTACATCCACGGGTTCCAGCTCTCCTGGCGCTACCGCAGCTGTGAACGACACATAACCAAGCCCTTCAAAACTCGAAACTAACCGATCAGCGAACGTCGTCATCGCAAGCAGCGCCCCATCACCGCAGCTCTGCAACGGGTCGGACACGTGCCGGTCGACAACCACAAGCACGCTCCCCCTCTGGACTCGAGCTCGAGTTCGCACTGAGAACGGAATACCCATCTCGTGGCCACCTACTATCGTCGAGAGAAATGGGAGGAGGCTGCCACCGTATCGGCCTGAAACCGCGATATCCACTACCCCATGCCCTGCGGTGGCACGAACTTCCGAGATCTCTGCAACCAGTCCTGTACCAAGGGCCGCAACCCTCACGTCATCCCTGATCTGGTCTCTTGCTAGCGACCGAACAATCGCTTGGTGCGCATTATCGTCAATGAGTCCCTGCATCCAATCACGGACTCCCCAGAAGCGACTGAGCTCTACGACCACAACAGAGAGCATCATCGCCAAGAACAATACGACAACCATCACCAACGAGATCATGCCACATTCACTACTACCGGGACGCATAAGCAACCTTCGTCGCAATAGAGCCCACCTGAAGTAGCGGCACTGTCAAGAAACATATGATCAGTCCGGTAAAGGTGAGGAGCAGCGGCAAAACGGCCTTAACGGGTAGCGCTGCGATGGCCTCCTCCACGCCCTCCTGATACGCCACGTGGGTGGCGTCACTTAGCTCCTTCAAGGGCCGCACGATCTCTCCCCCCTGTCGATATGCCAGTCCGAGGTGAAGAAAAGCATGCTGCACGGACACGCTCTCGACATGCTGCGCAGTGAGGCTAAGGGCAGACTCAAACGTGGCCCCTCGTTCCGACAGATACACAACCTGCGCCAAAAGCTGCGAGACAGGGTCCAATCCTCTTCGAGAGGCCTCTTTAAGCGCAGGAATAATGTCCAGGCCAGAGCTGACAGCCATAACCACCCGCTCCATCACGGCTGGCAAGTAGAACTCGATCTGCCGCAGCAGACGTCTGCGTCGGTTTTCACCCATCCGACTAACCATAAGCTCTCCAGCGAGAGCGCCAATGAACGCTCCAATAATTATACCGATGGCAGTAACGCCACACAGGGATACCCGCAGCGAAACACCACCCACGGCACCAAGGATCCAAGCGCGGCATCGTATCACGTGTGGAACCATTTTCTGGGTCGTACTCTCCGGGCTCAGCAACCCAGGGGTATCGGGCCGCTCTCCCTCCCGGTGCTCCAACGCTTCAACTATCTCAAGTGCGCGCCGTCTCCGCGCGGTCCACACTGCCAGAACTACCCCCATCGAAACGAGTGCTGCTGCCACATACAAGACCATAGCTAAAGGCGCTCCTCTCGCCCCATCTGCAACATCCACACGACACCAACTGCGACGAGCGCTCCACCCGTGCATAGCAGAGCCATACCCGCAGGCTTTTCTATCGCTATCCGTACGCCACTCCTATTCACAGCGAGCTGCATCACCGCGACCAGAACGGCACACATAGCTATACCGAAAG
Organism: Bdellovibrionota bacterium; assembly: GCA_044347025.1. Lineage (GTDB taxonomy): Bacteria > Bdellovibrionota_C > UBA2361 > UBA2361 > OMII01 > OMII01. Next base: position 15,345 of record JBIIYC010000031.1, on the reverse strand, counting down.
CTGACATGCGGTGCATCGCCAGAGCGGCCCTTGTTTTTCGCCGAAATGACTGCCGCTGACGCACGACGCGGGTTATTCGGTGTAACGGCTCGGACAACGAGGTGCCGTGCCGCCGAGAGAGCAAGAGACACCGCTTAAACAGGTCGAGATCTGGATGAAATTGCTGAGAAAAGAGGCCCTCGATAGCCTCGACCTCATCGATGCCGATAGACAGCGCCTTCTCAAACCGAGCAAGCTCACACGTCAGCGGGGATGAAGGAGGTAGAAATGCGACAGCATCATGCAGCGCCCGCAATGGGTCGACTCCGGCACGCACCGACGACGCAACCGAGTTGAGAAGAGCCGGTAGATCCCGCTCTATGGAATCGATTGAAAACCGTCGCCGCCGAAGATAGAGAACAACCCAAGGCGTTGCGAAAACAATCACAATTGCGAGTCCCAACACCGGAGAAACAAAGGTTCCCATCGCGATGCCTACGCCACCGACACACGCCCCCCCGGCAACTGAAACACCTCGATTGCCGCCAGCCCTATCACCATCAAGCGATTGAGAGGCTCCAAACCTTATCGGCCCGTCACGGCAGGGAACAAGAAGCTTCGAAACAATCATGCGGTTTCGCCAAGCACCACGCATACGCTCACCTCCCTACAGCACGTGCCACTTCGCGGTATGAAACGTCCACGGGAAGCTCCACAACCTCGGGAAACGTTGCGAGAACTACTCGATGAGGATCCTGCTCAAGCTTGTCTCTGAACGCACTCACCCTGTTTCTTACGACCCACTGCGGAGTGCCATTCGCAAATCGGTATGAGAACATCTCCCGTTGCCGAAGCACCCCATCAGCGACGGGCCCTAGTTCCCGCACATCCACAATACGGCGAATTCCGGAGTGTTTACAGACGTCGACAACGACAACAACCTGAACCGCGGTAGCAACCTGTGCCCCAAGTAGATTGCGGTCTGCATTGCGCTGGACGCGTGCCAAAAAAAGCTCGAGGCGAGTCACTGCGTCTACCACGCTGCGCCCATGCAACGTGGAGAGCCCAGAGTGGCCAGAAGCGCACACGTCGACGAACGCCTCCGCGGCTTCCGCATCACGAATCTCGCCGAAAATGATACGATTCATCGCCATCCGCATACCAGCACGGATGCACTGTGCTGGCGATATCCGACCACTGCCCTCAAGGTTCTCCTCGCGAGTGGTCATATACCGCACGTGGGGGTGATCGAGTCGGATCTCTGGAGTATCTTCAATCACCAACACCGACTCGTCGTGAGGAATGGTACTCGCCAAGGCTCGAGTTAGAGTTGTTTTGCCGGTGCCAACTTCACCAACAATCAATACGGTCCGCCCAATCGCCACAATGGCGCGCAGGTAATCGAACACTTCATGCGGCGCAAGCCCAGCTCGTTCCAGATTCTCCGTCATAACAGATGAGAAACGATTGATGCGGAGCGTCAGATATGGCCCGTCCTCACACAGCGAGCGATGAACCGCATGCACTCGTACGAGGGAGCCGATCATCCCATCTGCAATTGGCTGCTTTGTGGAGTACGCAGTTCCAGCGCGGTGCAGCAATCGCTCCACGTAAGCTTCATATGCGCGCTGATCGGCAAAATGAGTCCGAGTGCGAATACTCTTTCGTCCCTGCTGAACTGCTACTTTTGAGAAGCCCGACACGATGACATCTGATATAGTCGGATCATCGATGAACTCCTGAAGGAGCCCAAACGTATTCACATCGCCTTCCAGGTGCGAAAGGATCTCGTCCCGCTCTACGCTTGTGAGCTGGATGCCGATTCGCTCTGCCGCTTCTATCACGCACCGTTGGAGGTCCCGCCCGGCCTGGTCGAACCCCGCGATTCCTTCGTAGGCGAGCGCTCGCTTGGCATGATCAAGCACGTGCCCGAGAAGCGGCGAGAGGGGCACCGTGTTTCGACTGCTACGATCACTAATCGCCATACACCCCCTCATACGCAGATGGTGTATGTGCGAAGAAACCTGGAGGTATTGTGTCCGCTTGAATCCATGCTCCATCCACCAGGGCATACTGCTTGCGTCCCGCCCCACTACCAAACGCAACAACACCCCCAATGCGCGCGGCTGTCGAATCTTTAGCTCCCTGAGAGAGCTCCTCTGATGAAAACTTCGTAGCTCGCCAACCCTCCTCGTCACGGAGGCTACGCAGCGCAAAAGCGATCCTGCCGAGAGGCACAGCGGTATTGATCGCGAGACACTGCTCCTGCGTAACCAAGAGCGTTACCGTTGTCGGTGCGGTGGATTTCGGTCCGTTAAGTTCGACCGGCGACAGGGATCGCTCGGTCGATATGACCTTTACCTGCTCTGCAATAACAGTCGTTGTTGTTTTCTCTATCAGCAATACATCGACAACGGATCCACCTCTGGCCCACCCTTCAACGCCCGACGTTGCATCGACCCGAACCGTCATGGCCCGCATGCCGGGAGGAATTCTCCCAATAACTGGATTTGCAGCCTCATCCACCGCGGCGAGGTTACTCTCGATAATAGGGAGTCCTCCTGGGAGGGCCACGAGAGTAACTTTATCGCGCACCTTAGAGAACTCATACACAACGTCCTTAGGGAGTTGATGTTGAGGAAATTTCTCCATTCGAGTGCGAATATCCCGCACCAGAGTTCCGGCGGTAACGGGCCGCTCCGGCACGGGGACCTCCACCACTTGGTACTCAGGTACGTACGCCTTATAGCGCTCGGGCTTCGGGGTAGGGCCCCAGCGCTGTCCGGCTAGATACCCGAACATCCCGAGGCCCAGCCCTACAGCGATTGTGCCCACAATCACTCCACTCTGACCGTAACGATACCCTCGCGAGGGGGAGATACGAGCGACCATCGCAGCGACCTAGTTCTGTATCACCGCCTCGGAGCGATTTTTCGCCCACTCTCCAACGGCATTCAGAAGATTGGCCAGATCTCCACCGAGCGAGTTAAGTCCCGTCCAGAGAATGCCTGCAATAATAGCCGCACCTGCACAGTACTCTAACAGCGTGTATCCCCTCTGCGTCGTCATCTTTTGCTGCTTCATACGTTCCTCCCATCCATGTAGAGCGCCGCAGCGCCCATCGTTTGCCTCTACAATTAACGCTTCTCCCCTTGTATCTTGAGTGTCCGACCTATCAACGCCGAACTACTCAAGGAGCACCGGCTTCGACACCAAGATGTCACCATCGGGCATAGTCCAGCCAATGCCTATCCTCGGATGCGCACCGGCAGCCAACTGTGGCGCCCCTCTAGCGAAGTCGGTACAGCCCCTCCCTAGTCCCCATCGACGCAGCAAAGGCACTGTGCTGGCTCGCCGCAAAAAGGCGCGCACCATCACAGCGATATCCTCAATCCATCGAGCACAACGTGCTCGGATCGAAGTCGTATGTGGTGTGTTACAGCAGATTGCATCCAAGCTTCGTCGTAGAGATCGATACGCAGTATATCCACTACACATCCACGCCGCCGCTCGCCGAGATCGTGGCACCACAACAACCGACATCGCTCGTCCGGATGTGACGGCGACCTCTTTTCGAATGAGGGTGAGAGCAGCAACGCCAACACCCGTGTCGTTCACCACAGTTATTAAGGCGGCATCGTGTCTCATGAATCCAGACACGAGGGAGAGCGCTTGTCGATTGGCAAAGGCCGCTGAAACGTCCCGATTCATCACAAATATGACGTCATCCGCGGTCTGATAGAGCATGTTTCGAGCCGCCGATACGAGTCCAGATGTATCCACCACAACGCGGTCGTAATGCACGAGCAGAATTTCAAGAACTGACTGCAGGCCCCGCTGCGCAACGACCGACGTGTAGATCCCCTCATCTCGGCCGGCGGCCGGCGGCAAGCAGACAAATTTGGGCTCACTCGCCCATACCGGAGTCACACACTCAAGAACAGTCTCTCCCGTTGCGACACGCTGTTGGTCAATAAGCAGGCGGAGCCCCTCACTCACACACGGCCGGACCTGCAAAAATCTGGTCAGGTCTTGGGATAGCGGATCGCAGTCAACTACGCACACAGAGAGTCCCTGTACGAACCAACCCTCGCCAAGGGCGGCAGAGATGAAGGTGCGCCCCACCCCCCCTCGAGCCGAGTCAACAACAACGAGCCTTCCCTTCTTCTTTGCTTGGATCCGCCGCTGTAGGAGAAGAACGCGTCGGAAGAACTCCTCGCTGGTCGCCGTATCCATCAGCACATCATCAATCCCAAGACGCCCGAGCTGGTCAACGAGCGCGAAGGTATACATGCGCGCATCCAGGACCGCTAAAACGACCTTGTCCGGCAGCTGCTGCCGAATGGCGTTAACGAATGCGGCATCGCACTCGATCAACTCCGGACCAACAACACACACGTCAATCGAACCGTGAAATCGAATCTCCTCGGGCGAGAGAAGATGAGACGAAATTCTCGGTAGCGAGATGTGAGAAACTGGCGGCGACCACGCCCATCGATCGATAACGGACGCAAGCCTACGCCTTCCCTCTGCACTAAGATCCACGATTCCCAACTCAATCATTCTCAGGTCCTCTCGAACTCAAGGATTGCAATCGAAACAGACCAGGCTACACCACAGAAGTCGTGCAGCGCATGATCGCGATTGGCGGGGACCCTAGCACGGGGATTCGAGAACCGTTTCGGTATTTTTGGAGTTATCAGAATCACCAGCAGACACAGAAGGCCTCCAGTCTGTGCAAAACAATCCTAAGGTGCTGATGGATCATCGTTTCGAGACGGGGCGTGGTGAATTCTTCGGTGAATTGTGCTCGACTCACAAGCAGCGGGAGCACACTCTTTCGCGGTTGTCCCAGCGACTCCAAGGCAGTAGTCTTCAGTGGTACCTTGATAACACGACCCTCATGGCTCACTGCACCATTCGTAGAAATTGGATCCTTGGCGGATACGCCGCGGAATACACGCACTCACTTGGCGTGCAGGCGAGCCAATTCTCTGATCTCGCAAACGAGATCCTACACGCACTCCACGATCACTTGCTCACGGAAGGAGGCGGCGGAACACTTCGAGACTTCAAGGGAAGGAATCGATCAGACACCTTGCTCTCCGGGATTCCAGGCGAAGCGGAGGACGAGATCTTTCGGGTCGGTGGCGCTATCGCAACGGAAGAGCACGGCGATGATTTTGAGTGGTCGCCTTTCGATGTGTCCTGCCACGCATCATTCAATGCTTTCGAGGGCACTCATCATATCCGTTACAACACCGCGATACACCGCACCGATCCGGTGCCTCCCTGGTTGCCATGGAGACTGCTCGGAGCTGCGGCGCCGATACGCCTCGCATATTGCCGGGTGGGCCTTGAACGGTTCCGAAGTAAGTTCACCCTTTCAAGCGTTGGATTCATGCCGCAGGTGACCGACACGTTTCTTCTCGACGCGACCGAAGGCACGGTCTCGCTAAAGATTGCAACTGAGCAAAGCACGTGGAAGCCCGCCAATCCGATTGAGGAGATTCCGCTATTTAGCGGCATCGACCGGGCTCTACGGTCGTCCCTGAACGTCAACCTCGCCGCAAGCTTTTACGAGGAATTAGTGCGCGCCGGCAGCTTCCGGAAGAAATAGCACTATTGGCCCCTTTCTCTGTCTACGGTTTTCTCGGTAGCATTGACTCACATCGACGATACCCTCGGATAGTATGCGCAGAAACCCTTGGATCCCATCACCATCATTCCACACGCGAGCTCATCAGATCGCCATCGCTACCATCATCATTTCCGTAATCCAGGGACTCCTCGCCCAAAGCGGAGGCTACTATCTCCTCTTCTCTCCGTTTCGCACCCTGTTTCGGTTTGAGTTGTGGCGTCCATTCACATCATTATTCGTCGCGGTAGGTCCACTGGAAGTGATCTTCGGCGCCATGATTATTTATAGCGTCGGTGGCATGCTTGAATACCGCTGGGGTCGCAAACGGATGACCGCTATCGCCCTCGGTATTCCGCTTATCGCCGAGGTGATCTTGCTTATCGGGGCACTCTTGGCGCCCTCGATATTCTCCGGTCAGTACTATCCCGGCTCACGCCAAGTGGTGACGACACTATGGATAGTGTTCGGGCTCGTAGCGCATTTCTCGGGCGAGATGCTCAATTTTTGGGGCACTCCAATTACCGGAAGGACCTTTGCACTCATTGGAGTTGGGTTCGTGGTATTAACCGGCGTGTTTGGTAATTTCGGACTCGTGCTTCCGGATCTTATTACCGTAGGTTTGTGCTACCTCTACATGTATCGGGGTCGAACGATGGGGATCACGCGGAAGCTTGAGTTGCAGTACTACGAGTGGAAGCTCCGACGGCTGAAGAACAAGAGTGGTCTTCGCGTGATTAAAGGCTCACGCGCCAGCAATAACGACGACGATTCAGACCACCAGATCCACTAATTGATTCCGCTTAACCAAGCAACCACATTACCGCGGCCGCCACGCACGACACTCCTGCACAGACCACGAGCAAAGCGGGCTTGCCTTGCAGATTGATTCGCGGGCGAAGATCTATCTGCGACGCTATCGGTAGCAACACAGAAAACAGGCCCAAACAGAGAATTACGGCTCCCAGGAGCAGAAGACCATCCGAGGCATCTTGCGCATCTGCAGTCTCAGCATGCTCTAATTCGTCTGCCGAAAAGAGCCCGGGGCGAATGATCAGGGTATCGGTACCTTGCACACCAAGGAGCGATCGCTCATCAACCTGTCGCGTCAGAATTGTGTACCCACCTTGGGGAAGAACTTCATACCACACCCTCATATCGCCAAGCGCCGTGCCACTGCTCGTTGTATCGCGCGGAACAACAATCTTGTTGTCCTCTATTCGAAGGGACGGATCCTTGAGCTTTCGAGGGTCCAATTCAAGTGGAAGCAGCTTTTGAATCGAGCGTAAGATGGGGTCACCATCGAACCCTCCAAAACGAGAGGATGAAACTCGCTTGAGTGCAGGCTCGATTCGCAACAGTGGGTTTTCGTGGCCTGCTGTCTCCCGAAAAGTAAAGAAGTCGATCTGCCCCTCGTGCCATCCAAGGTTATACCGGAGCTCTCCCGACAGCGGATCGACGCTCTCTTTCCACTGATACATCTCGACATGCCTACGCAGGATCAAATCACTAGTTGGAAGAAGATACTCGTCTTCAAGCTTTTCACTCGACGAGAACTCAGCAGCGGCGACAACGAGTCGACCATTGTTGAGGGGAGATGGCTGCATTGGATCGATATCAACAGCTTGACTAGTGACACTCTCAATAGTGGTCAGCCTATCGCGCCCGGTCCGCACGCTTCCCCACATCATCAGGAATCCACACACAACTGTGAACAGTCCCAACAAACTCTGTGACTTATTTTTCAAACCCGACAATCGACCCATGCGAATACCATTTTGTGTACATGGAGGAATGATTACACCAAGCCGCGCAACCGAGCTCGCATGAAGAGCGCAATCGACTTCGCATCACTGAGCGTGCCGCCCAGCGTTGCATCTTCGAACTCCTCAACACTCATGCAAACGGGAGAGATATTCTCATCTTCATCTGGCTGAGCAGGGCTCTCATACAGACCTCGGGCGACGAACAGATATTGCACCTCATTACAGAAGCCGGGAGCTGGATAGAGGGTTCCCAAGGGAATCAGCTCTCGTGCCGCCATTCCGATCTCCTCTTGAATCTCGCGTCCCGCGCACACCGCCGGGTTTTCACCCTTTTCAAGGGTTCCAGCCGGCAACTCCAGAATATCGCGGCGAATTGAGTGCCGGTATTGAGAGATGCACACTATCCTCCCATCATCCATCAACGGGAGAACAACAACGGCACCTGGATGCTCGATAGTTTCATGATAGAAGGTCTTCCCCTCGTCATTCTGGAGCGTGTCTCGCACCCCGCGTAACTTGCCTTGGTAGAGGACCTCGGTTTGTAGAATCTTCATAGTCACTCAACTGTAGACGATGCAGCACGGGAGAGCTACCCAGCTCGGGACTTCCCTCACGCATCTCCTAAGATGCAGATCTCCCTCACAGAGAAGGCGTTTTACTGCAGCTGCGAAGCGCCCGGACGACCGGAAAATCGCACCTCCGATGCCCCTTCTCGCATCCATCATTGAGAGCGCGTGACACAAAGCACCTTGGCGCGAGGCCCAGCAGGAGTTTGCGTCGCGAGAATGCAGGTCCAAATGGCGCGGAAACGTGCCCTCCGCGACACGTTCAGCACCTTTGGGGCCGAAGACGACGCGCTGCGAGCTTGCAGCTGGCCGTAGCACAGGGGTTTTTTGTTACGAGCTCTTAGTCTAGACTCAAGCACCAATGACAACGCCGCCCTCCATACCCCTTCACGACTGGTTCGAGCAGCAGGAGGCTACCGCCCCCGCCATCGATCTGAGCATCGTCGTACCGGCGTATAACGAGGAGCGAAGACTTCCCCCTACCCTTATCAACATGATCGATTTCTTCGATCGGATGCCGTTTTCCTATGAGGTTATCGTAGTTGATGATGGAAGCTCCGATGGAACAGCCGATATCGTTCGTAAATTCGAGCGAGTACGCGAGCAGGTACGCCTGATTCAACTTCCGAAGAATTACGGCAAAGGGCACGCGGTGCGCCTTGGGGTTCTCAACAGTCGTGGTAAGCGAGTGCTCTTCGCGGATGCGGATGGCGCAACTCCGATTGAGGAGTTCATTCGCCTCAATGAAGCACTCAACAAAGGAGCACCAATCGCTATCGGTTCACGGGCCCTTGCAAGCGCAGACACGAAAGTTTCAACTTCAATTCACCGACGGCTTCTTGGCCGACTTTTTAATAGGTGCGTCAATACGGTCCTCGTACCGTCAATCGCCGATACGCAATGCGGCTTTAAGATGTTCACCCGTCCAGTTGCAATGTTCCTCTTTAGAAACCAACGCTCCGACGGATTCAGCTTCGACGTAGAGCTGCTGTATGTAGCGAAAAAATCCGAGATTCCTGTGACGGAGGTTCCAATTAATTGGAACAACATCCCCGGCTCAAAAGTAAATCTCGTGCTCGACTCCCTGAAAATGCTGCGCGATGTATTCCAATTTAAAGTAATGCATAGGCATGCCTCCAAACAGAAGTTCGAAGCGTTTCTGCAAACGTTCTCGCAAGAGTCCCCATCTCCCTCGGCGACCCAGTCGCACTAGGCGGCCCCTCGCCAGGACGGAACCAAACTACCCAAACCCGCAATTTTTTCATCCAATGATTTCACGTAGTTATTTTTCCTAGGGTTAGACAAGGGGTTGGTTTTTCAGCCTATTTTCAACGACTGCGCTTCGAGGCTTTCTCGGGATAACTGGCCCGCTCCTTGCTGAAGTGAAGACAGGTGGCAAACACCACCAAAGGTATGTGGCTCCGGAAAGCCGTCTCTCTGTCCCTCCCATCTCACCTCCGGAGCCACATACCGAGCCCCTTTTGTCTCTCCCCGTACTCCTTATCACCATTATCCGTAGACGTTCGAGCGCTCGGCGGCGCAGTGTGATGCCAGGTTCGCTCAGAAGCTCACCCAAGGCCATGATGGCGCTGCATAACCCTCGACGTTCACGTCCCCGGCTCGGGTGGGAATCATCTCGCCTCTGTGCCATACTCGGCGCCATGCCATCTCGAATACCTGGTTACAAACTTTTAGACTCTGGCGATGGACGCAAGCTTGAGCAGTTCGGCGACATCATCATCGATCGCCCCTCCTCACTCAGCGCCTGGCGTCGCAGACAACCCTCTACTCTCTGGGACAAGGCCTCAGCCCGGTATCAGCCCCCCGAACGGTGGGAACACACGGGCAAACCCTTTTCCACGTGGACCGCGTCGATTGCCGGCGTGCCGATGACTCTGGAGCTAATGTCAAACGGCCAGGTTGGGCTTTTCCCGGAGCACGCTTTGTACCTGTCATCGGTAGCAGCCGCCGCACAAACCCTCCGCCAGAAAAAGGGTCGCACACTTCGCATTCTCAACCTCTTTGCGTACACCGGCCTCGCAACGGCATTTTGCTCAACGCTCGGTGATGTGCAGATAACGCATGTCGACCTCGCGAAACGGGCGATCGAATGGGCTAAGAAAAACGCCTCCGCAACTCATGCCTCCCACGAGACTATTCGCTGGATCGTCGATGACGCCCTGGGATTCATGGCTCGCGAGCAGCGCAAAGAGAGTAGCTACGATATTATCATTATCGATCCACCATCTTTTAGCCGTGTGTCCAAAAACAACACCTGGACACTCGATGAAAAGGCCCCAGATATCGTGCGATTAGTTCTCGGCGTTCTTGATCCGACATCGGGAATCGTGTTCTTTACAAACCACTCATCGGCGAGCACGTCTGAAGTCGCTCGTAATATCGCGCTCGACACCTTTTCAGATCACGAGGTCTCAATCGCAATAGAATCCCTGGCCCTTGAGGAGGAGCACTCACCGCGACGATTGCCCGCAGGATCGCTCATTGTTCTTTCACATGGAATGTAACTTGTATTTGTAAGCGTATTTGTAAGGAGATACCGATGTCGACAGAATCTATGCAGACCGAGATAGAGAAAGCACTCGCATGGCGATATGCTACGAAGCGCTTCGACCCAACGCGCAAAATTCCAGCAAAGGAGTGGAATGTTCTTGAGAACGCTCTTCAGATGGCTCCTTCGTCGTTCGGACTTCAACCATGGCACTTCGTGGTTGTAACGAACGCAGAGCTTAGACAGCAACTTCAAGCAGCTTCATGGAACCAACCCCAACTCGTGGAAGCTTCACACATCGTCGTGCTCGCAGCAAAAACTGCCGTGGACGAGGAGTATATCGATGCATTTCTGCAGCAGACGGCATCCGAGCGTGGCGTTCCTGTCGAGAACCTAGCCGCATACCGACAGATGATTGCAAATTTCACTACGCACCTCTCAGCTAAGGGCGCCGTCGCTTCGTGGGCAACTCACCAGACCTACATTGCCCTTGGAATGCTGCTTGAGACTGCAGCACTTCTCGGGATCGATGCATGTCCACTTGAAGGGATAGACTCCGCCAAGTACGACGGGCTACTCGGACTTCCTGCGGCGGGATACTCAACCAAGGTCGCATGTGCACTTGGCTACCGCTCTGCATCAGATGCTGCAGCGAGCCTCAAGAAGATCAGACACCCGAAGGAGAAGGTGTTTTCGTATCGGGAGTAATCAGGCGAAGGGTCTATCTCAATGGCCAAAAAGCGCTATAGCCAGAGCATCTGTTTTGTCGCTTTGCTCGCAGCGGCTATAGCGCTCGCCTTTCCCCTCGTACAGGCGAACTCTCGCTATTTCTACCAGGAAGATGATGCCCACCACTTCAACCATACCGTTGAAATGGCGAAGCATCACACCCTGAATCCGAATTACTTCAACAAACCGGCCCTTCACTTCTACTTACGAATGCCGGTCGTATACGCGAGCGCTACTTGGGAGCGCCTGCATGGGCGCCTCAACTCAACACGAGACATTCGGACTCGAGACCCGTACGGAGTTTCTGACTACGCATTCACCGCTTCACATCCAACAGTGCTCACCTGGAACAGGTGGGTGAGTGTAGGATGGAGTGCGCTTCTCTCCATAATCGTTTTCGCGCTCTTGCGGGGTCTTAACGTCGCTATCCCCATAGCTCTCTTTGGATCGGCAGTAACTATCCTATCCCCCGAGGTGCTCCGAAATTCGTATATCATCGGCGTTGACACCTTGATGGCGCTGCTCTGTCTCATCTGCACCGCGTATGCTGTTCGGGCTGAGCGCCTCGGAGGGGCTCGCGCCCTTGCGATCTGCGGAATCCTCGCCGGACTCGCAGGCGCGGCGAAATACAACGCTGCGCCGATTGCTGTCGTGCCATTCATGCTGTGGTGGATCACCGATCGTACGCTACGTGGGTTTCTTACGATCACCGCGGCGACCCTTGCCGGCTTCCTACTCGGCGCGCCCTACTCGCTCATCTCGTTTAACGAATTTTGGCAGGGAGTGTCCTACGAAATCTGGCACTACGGCGTGGCCGGGCATGAGCAGCACACCGGAACCCGGGGGCTCCCTCAAGCGCTCTTTTATCTGCGCTGGCTTGTGACTGATGGCACAGGGCTCGTCGTGGCGCTTCTCGCGCTGTACGGGGCGCTGGCCCTGTGGAGAGCAAACCGGAGCACAGCGATGATAATTCTATCGTTCCCTCTCTGCTACTTCGCATTAATGTCGATGCAGAAGGCGAACTTTACCCGCAACATGGTGGCTATCGTGCCATATGTTGCGCTTCTCGGCGCGTTTGGTCTCTCAACAGCTATGCGCAAACTCTGGCGTGGGCTGTTCACTTCCGTCATCACCATCATCTGCATCGGAGCCGCTCTCATACCACTCGCACGCTCAGTGAGCTCCATTCTTATACACGCCCTCAACAGCCGAGACTCTCGGGATGAAGTATGTACGTGGCTCACTACCGCTCGCTCCCCCGAAGACGACGTGGCCGTGGCCGGACCGCTTCAACTCCCTTTCTCCGCTCTTGCACTACCAGGCGTGGACACCTTCGATCCAAGTAAGCGCTCTCTCCCATCCCTTGTCGAGAAGGGCTATCGCTTCATCGTGGTACCCTCAAGCCCTGAGTTTCTCAATCCCTCATTCCTTGAGATAGACAGAAGCATCCCGGGTGAGTCGTGGCCCCAGCGCACCCCCCATAACCCAGCAATCACCATCCTTCGCGTGGCTCCGTCATCCGAATCTTCGCTTCTCAAACTCACACGCGTGGAACTGCGTGTATCTCAACGTGAAGACACTCTTGTTCCCGAGTGTGGCGCCACTACTGAGCCGTTCTGCTGGATTCAGAGTTTAACAACAACGCTCTCTCTACCGGCTACCACCGCTGCAACTCATCTTGAGGTGATGAGCCCATGGCCTCGTCAGCACATAACACTTCTTAGCCCCGACCAAACGGTCATATCATCGATAGAGCTCGACTCTGCCAACACCTGGAAGCGCCTCGTCGTACCGCCTATGGGCGAGCCTCGTCGACTGATCATGCGAATCACGGAGATTCACTCTCCCGCGTCGCAGGGGATTAGCAAGGATTCTCGGCGACTCGGAGTCGCCCTTAAGCGATAAAAGCGCACAGAATGTACGAGGCGAACGTATCGCGAAAAGCGAGGGAAAACCTCCTACAGTCGTCACCCATGAAGCGACCACGTACTCGCGCTCGCAAACGTGCCCGAATATATTTCATTTTCGTTTACGAGAACGTTCAAGAGGCAGACTAGGAGGGGTTTCGCCTCACTTCCCGAGGCAAACTTTCAATTGAAGTGCTTCTAAGAAACAATCAGGCCGATTTGCCGGATAGCGAATAACATCGCAGCTACCGCCAGCCTGCTCGATCACTCCGGCAACTATTGCAGCCGCGCGAATGCGAGTCTGATGCTGCTCAACATCCATGGAGAGATCCCAAACGCGGTGCCTAACCTCATCACCTCCGACATATTGGGCGAATTTCCATCCCTGTGTGGATTCGCCACGAAGCAGGTGCACAACGACGCTTGAATCGCCCTGCGCAGCCGCCCGCGAGAGAGCCTTTCGAATATATACACCCACCTCTTGAGCGTATCGCTCTGCCTGCCTCTGAACACCCCGGGACTCAACCCTTGCCACTTGGGCGGTGTACCACTCCTCACGTCCAGCCTCGAGTTCCGCTCGGCGAGTATCTCGTAGTTCGCGCAGCGCGCTAAAGTCGGCAGCCCACGCTGATGGGTCAAGAGATGGCGCATCGCCCTGCTTCTGCGACTGAGAGCTCGATTGGGCAGGAAGTGTCATTGCGGGTCCTCAGAAGTTGCGCTCGGTGCGATTACTACCTTGAAAGAGTATCACCGACTAAACGCTACGCAACTTTTACCCTCGCCATATCCTGAGGATAACCAGCCCGATCAGATTACATCCAATTTGGACACCCCATCGGGAGAGTCTACTAATACCCAGCCACCGACACGGTCGTACGCTCCTCACTCACGGAGAGAATCGCATCCGAAAAGATCTCAACCGCTTCCTCAAGAGCGTGATCCGTGATGACGAGTGGAGGAACAAGCCGAATTACCGAATCAGATGTCGCATTAATAATGAGCCCCCGCTCGAGCGCTGCGGGCACCAGGCTCAAGGCAATCGGGCGTTTCAACACAACGCCGAGCATAAGCCCTGCACCACGGACCTCCTGCACATCATCGATGTCAAGTAGACGCTCCCGCAACAGCTCCCCCTTGCGAGTAGCCTCGCCGGCGAGGTTTCGATCCTGGACCTCATCGAGAGTCGCCAACGCCGCAGCACACGCTACCGGGTTCCCGCCGAATGTTGTCCCGTGATCACCAGGATTGAAGGCTGACGCAAACGGTTCGTCGGCGATGCAAGCACCGAGGGGCATTCCATTCGCGATCCCCTTGGCTGATGTCATAATATCGGGCTTTACACCGAAGTGCTGAAACGCCCACCACTGGCCCGTTCGACCGATGCCAGTCTGAACCTCGTCGAAGATCAGCGGAATATCCGCACGAGTGCAGAGATCCCGAAGCCCGCGCAGGAACTCCGGAGTGGCGGGGATTACACCACGCTCACCCTGAATGGGCTCAACCATAATGCCGGCGACCGAGTCATCGAGGGCCTCCGCAAAGGCGGCAAGATCGTTGAAGGGACGATGAACGAAGCCCTCCAACAGGGGCTCAAAGCCACGCCACTTCTCCGGTTGACCAGTGGCTGAGAGAGTGCCCATCGTTCGGCCATGAAAGCCCCCTTCGGCCGCCAAAATCTTGTACTTCTTTTTCGCCGAGCCGTTCTTTCGAGCGAGCTTAATAGCACATTCATTCGCCTCGGCACCCGAATTACAGAAGAACACTCTTCCCCAACCACCAGTTGTCTTCTGTAGGCGCTCTGCAAGCTGCTTCATCGGCAAAGTTCCGAAGAGGTTCGACACGTGAACCAAGCTCTGCGCCTGATTGCTGATAGCAGTCGCCACTCTGAGATTGGCATGCCCTACCGATACAACGGCGATACCGGAGAGGAGATCGATGTAGCGACGTTTTTCGGCGTCATAGAGATACTCGCCGTGGCCGAACACGAACTCAACGGGCGCACGCTTATAGGTATTCATGAGTGGGGATGAAGTCATAGGTCCTCTCGAAGATGGGCAGGCCATCGCAGATAGCAAACCACTATAATACTTACGCCATAACGGTTGTATAGTAGCTAGGAAAGCGAGGCGGAGACGACGAAAAAACCGGACCCGACTTCGCCAAACCTCCATCGCGGCATACACACAACAGGGCGCGCCGCAGTGCTCACGGAGGTAGGGCTGTATCCGCCGAGATACACTGTGGATTTTTT
>JBIIYC010000149.1:0-6633 GCA_044347025.1 Bdellovibrionota bacterium | reverse complement strand
GGTTGTAGGGGAAGACCCGCAGAGTGAGTACAATGAGGTGCTCGGAAAGATTCGCCGCAAGGAGATAGAGCACATCCTCATCCTCGGCGATCGTGCGATTGATGCAGCTGATGTCGATCAAGCGCTGATCGATGGATTGAAAGCGGCAAAGGTATCGGTCGGCGTTCTAACTTCGCAGGGGCTTCCTTTCGCCGAGGGCCTCTCGTTTGTCGTTCCGGGAAGAAGTATCTTGGAGAAGTCGGGGCTTCTTTTAAATCGGCAGCTTCGTCTGCAATACACCCAGAATGTCGTTCCGCTCCGTGATGGTACGGTGCCGGATTGGCGCTTCCTCGCGCTCCTTTCGGAGGCCGCCGGAGCGAAGCTGGTTAATGCCGATGTGAAATCGATCGGGGACCGAGAGCTTACGCGGTGGTATCTTGCAACTGACTCGCTGCTCGCGAGTCAGGGGCTAACGATTCAGGCGATCAAGGACGGAGGCGTTCAGCTTCAGGCTCCTTCCAAGCAGGGAAGTACCGATCTCGGTGCAACGGGAACAGTAGGGGCACCAACAGCCGCATAGGAACACAATGGTAGAGTTATTTATCCTCCTCCTTAAGGTCTTTCTCGTCATGAACCTCGCTCTTGTGCTTGGTTCAACCTGTACGTGGCTTGAGCGCAAGGGCTCAGCGCTCATTCAAGATCGCGTCGGGGCGAATCGTGCCGGCGCGTTTATCGAGTCGGAGCGATGGTACGTAAAGCCCGCTCTGCCATTCGTTCGAATGATGGGATGGCTGGGTTTTATCAATACGCTCCTGTGCGACTCTGTGAAGGGGCTTTGGAAGGAGGATTTCGTTCCAGAGGGGACTTCGAAATTTCTGCATGCGGTAGCTCCTATCATTGCGGTGTTGCCGATCATGTTGGCGTTTGCGGTTCTCCCCCTTGCACCGAATTTCACGCTGTTTGGGTATGAGATTCATCCTCGAGTTGCTCCGATTGACGCCGGACTGCTCTTCGTTTTGGCCATGGGGTCCGTTGCGGTCTACGGCGTTGCTATCGCTGGTTGGACGGGGAACAACAAGTTTTCTCTGCTCGGTTCACTTCGCGCTGCGGCGCAGATGATCTCGTATGAGCTTCCGATGGGGATGGTGTTTGTTGCGCTGATCGTGGTGTACGGCACCCTCGACGTCTACACCATCGTTGAGGAGCAGGGGGGATACCTCTGGGGATGGATCCCGAAGTGGGGAATCGTGATGCAGCCGGTGAGCTTCGTTGTGCTGCTTTTGGCGGGCATGGCGGAGACAAAGCGTGGACCCTTCGACCTTCCTGAGGCGGAATCCGAGTTGGCGGCTGGCTATTTTACTGAATATTCGGGAATGAAGTTCCTCCTCTTCTGGTTGGGAGAGTTCTGTGAGATCGCTCTTTTTGCGCTGTTGTTGGCGTTACTCTTCTTCGGTGGATGGCAGATCCCATGGGTTACCCTTCCCGAGGGAACGTGGTGGGCGGCGCTGATCGGCCACATCGTGTTGATGACGAAAGTTATCTTTTTCTGCGTGCTCCAGATCGTGATTCGGTGGACGTTGCCCCGTTTCCGGTATGACCAATTGATGAACCTGGGGTGGAAGATGCTGCTCCCCGTTAGTTTGCTCAATCTCGCTGTTACGGCCGTTCTAAAGGTGATGTTATGAGTTTTATGGAGTTCGTAATCGGAGTAGTCGCCCTGGTTGCGGCGATTGGTGTGGTTGGAATGAGAAATCCGCTCTACAGCGCGTTCTCCCTCATCGTTCACCTCCTTGCTATTGCGGGTCTCTACGCATTGCTGGGCTCTCACTTCTTGGCTGTGTCGCAGGTAGTTGTGTACGCAGGGGCGATCATGGTTCTGGTGCTGTTTGTGTTGATGCTGCTCAACCTCAAGCAGGAGCAGGGGCAGCGGATCGGTCTTGGGCGTCTTTTGACTGCGCTGGTGGTCGGGGTTGTGGTGCTTCTTACCGTGTTACCACCCGTGGTGAGTCATTTCGATTCGCTGACAAATACGACGGTCCTCGATAATCGCGCCACATCTGAAGGGACGGTGCACGCGATCGGGGAGCAGCTCTACACGCATTACACCGTTCAGTTTGAGCTTTCGTCGTTGGTGCTCCTGATTGGTATCGTTGGAGCCGTGATGCTTGCAAAGCGTAAGCAGCCGCACCTGGGCCCGCGTCAAGGCGGAATCTTTGCAGGAGGAAAGTAATGAACCCTTTAGTAACGTATCTTGGGCTCTCGATGGTGTTCTTCATCGTGGGCGGAATCGGGGTGTGCCTCCGTCGAAATGCGATCGTGGCGTTTATGTGTGTTGAGATGATGCTAAATGCCGTCAATCTCGCATTCGTTGCGTTCAGTAAGATTCATGGAAACTTGGACGGGCAGGTCGCGGTGTTTTTTGTGATGGTTATTGCGGCAGCTGAGTCGGCCGTCGGATTGGCGATTATCCTCTCGGTTTTCCGAAGTGTCGCTTCGGTAGAAACCTCGGATGCAGCCGAGCTTAAATGGTAGGTGGTATGGTGAACGGTGATCTTCGTTTGTCGGTAGTGGTGCTTGCACCGCTTCTTGGAGCAGCTCTTTCGTATCTGATTGGACGGCTCCAGCCGCGTCTCGCAGGGTTGATTGCCTCCTGTGCGGTAGCAGTGTCATGTGCCATGACAATCCTCCTCTCGAAAGGACTTTCATCGGTGGGACCGGTTACGAGCACCTTGAGTTCCTGGTTGTCGTTCGGATCCTTCTCGATGCCGATTGAGCTCTACTTTGACCCTCTGTCGTCCGTTATGTGCCTGATTATTACCGGCATCGGACTTCTGATTCATCTCTACTCTATCGGGTATATGGCTGAGGATGAGAGCCGACCACGTTTCTTTGCGTACTTAAACCTGTTCGTAGCATCGATGTTGGTGCTGGTGCTTGGTAAGTCTCTCCCGGTCATCTTTATCGGTTGGGAGGGGGTAGGGCTCTGTTCGTATCTCTTGATCGGATTCTGGTTCAGCAATACAGAGTATGCGAGCGCTGGTCGTAAAGCGTTCGTGATGAATAGGATCGGAGATGTCGGTTTCCTGATTGCTATGGCGGTGCTCTTTACCAACTGCGGCACCCTTGATGTAACGCGTCTCGCTGATCCCAAGCTTTTGGCAAAGCTTCCTGCGGATCTCGGATTCATAGCAGGGATTGCGCTCTTCCTGGCAGCTACGGGTAAGTCCGCGCAGATTCCGCTCTTCTCGTGGCTCCCCGATGCGATGGCTGGTCCAACGCCTGTGTCCGCACTCATCCACGCAGCTACGATGGTAACTGCGGGCATTTACCTTATGGGCCGCATGCACGGCGTGGTTGAGCTTGATCCCGCGGTGCCTGCTATCATTATGTGGGTAGCACTCGCGACGGCGGGACTCGCCGCAACGGTAGCGCTCGTGCAGAACGATATAAAGAAGGTCCTCGCCTATTCGACGGTGAGCCAGCTTGGCTTCATGTTTCTTGCGGTGGGAGCAGGACAATACGCGATCGCTCTCTTTCACGTGGTAACGCATGCATTCTTTAAGGCGTGTCTCTTCTTGAGCGCTGGTTCCGTAATCTACGGATGCCACCACGAGCAGGATATGCGGAAGATGGGTGGCTTGGCGAAGAGCATGCCGCTTACATGTCTGAGCTACGGGGTCGCGACCCTTGCTATCGCGGGCATCTATCCGTTTGCAGGATACTTCTCGAAGCATGCGATATTGGGCGCGATCGATTCTGTTCACAATCCGCTCCTCCACTCCTATGCGGGGACGATCGGTTTTTGCGCGACACTGATTGCGATCTGCACTGCGTTTTATATGACGCGGTCCTTTATTATGACGTTTATGGGGAGCTACCGCGGAGAGGCTCACCCGCATGAGGCCCCGGCCGTTATGACTGCGCCGGTGGGTGTTCTTGCTGTGTTATCCCTGGTGGGTGGTTTCGCGCTTCATTCTGCGCTCTTTACATATCTCGGTAACTCGCTTCCGCACGTTGCGGCGCACGAGGCACCGGGTGGTATTCTGGCAGACATCGTTGGATCTCTGCCTGGAGTTCTCGGGATGGGGCTCGCATATCTGCTCTTTATCGTGGCACCTGGGGTGCGGATGGCTATCGCCAAAGTAGGCAGCCCCCTTGAGAGGCTCTTCGCTGGTAAGTACTTCGTCGATGAGATTCTTGACCGAGTTGTCGTTCGGCCCGTGGCGGGCCTGTCGCGGATGACATTTCGCATGCTCGACCAGACCTTTGTTGAGGGCACTGGCAATGCGTTAGGCAGTGTAACCCGTGCGGTGGGGGAGCTTACGTGTCGATTGACCACGGGTCAGGTTGCAACCTACCTGCTGTTCATGTTTGCGGCGGTTGCGCTTATGTGTAGCGTTTTTGTGCAGGTGAGGTAGTGATGATGACAGGTTGGCCTCCACTAAGTTCTCTTATTCTTGTTCCGGTGTGCGCGGCGCTCCTTTGTATGGGGCCCTGGTTCTCGAAGGAGCGAGACACCGGCGGGCGATTGTGTAAGTTGTGGGCGCTGTTCGCCTCGGCTCTCACCTTGGTGATCTTGCTTGCGATCGCGAAAGCGGGTTCGACCGTTCCGGGGGCGCTTCTACGAGTTGAGGAGACCCGTTCGTGGATTCCTTCGTTCGGAGTCTCATTCCACCTCACCCTCGACGGGTTGTCCTTTGCGTTCGCGCTTCTCACCGCGGCTGTATCGCTTGCTGTGATTGCGTGGTCTGGTAAGCCAGCAGCGGCAGGAGCAGGTTGGTATGCGAGTCTTCTCCTTGGAGAGGGCGCGGTTCTGGGTGCCTTTCTGGCGACGGATCTCGTTCTATTCTACTGCTTCTACGAGCTGATGCTCCTTCCGGTCCTGGGCGCTATGGCGTTATGGGGTGGTTCACGACGGCTACAGGCCTCGCTCAAATTCCTGCTCTACACGATGGTCGGATCCGTCTTTATGTTCCTTGCAATCCTCTACATCGGGTATCGAGGTTTTGGGATTCTCCATGCTCACTCGGGGTTGCAGTCGTTTGCGTTTGAGATCACGAGCCTCATGACGTTACCGAGACTCTCGATGACGGAGCAGCTCGTGCTTGGGCTCTGTTTCCTGGTCGCATTCGGAGTGAAGATTCCGGCAGTTCCGCTGCATGGATGGCTCGCCGATACGTATCGTGAGGCTCCCTATGGGATTGCGGCGTTTACGGCTGCATTGCTCGGTAAAGTGGGTGTGTATGCGATTATTCGTTTCGTGTGGCCGTTGTTCCCTGATTTTATGGTTGCTGCGGGGCCTTGGATAGCTGCGGTGGGTGCGGTTGGCGTTGTCTACGGAGCTCTCGTGGCGCTTGCTCAGAAGGATATCCGCTCGTTGCTGGCCTATTCGTCGTTGTCGCATCTTGGGTTCTGTGTCCTTGGAATCGCCTCGGCTTCGCAGATTGCCATCTCAGGGTCGGTATTTCAGGCTGTGAGCCACGGAGTGGTCACGGCTGCGCTCTTCCTCGCCTTCGGTACACTTGTAGACCGAGAAGGGGCAGGGGAATTCGATAAGCTCGGTGGATTAGCGAAGAAGCTCCCGGTAACAGCATTCTTCCTGATGGTGTTCTCGGTTGCAGCGGTGGCGCTGCCACTCACGAGCAGCTTTGTAGGAGAGTTCCTGATTATCATCGGCTCGTGGAGATCCTTCCCAGAGTGGACATTGGTGGCGATGGGGGGAGTGGTGCTTGGTGCTGTGTACACCCTTACGGCATACCTTAAGACTATGTTCGGACCGGCGCGAGATGCGGTGCCACTTCGTCGAGGTGATATCCGTGGTGGCGATGCAATAGTCCTTTCGGCGTTCGTTGCGGCGGTGCTTGCGCTTGGAATCTTTCCGAGCAAATTGCTCTCCGTCGTTGACGCAGCGATCTCAAGCCAGTTTCAGGTTCTTGGGCAAGATGGGAGAGCTTCTGGTGGTCGAGGATTATTCTCGGGAGGTCCAGATGGAGCGACAGCTCGCGCACAGACGATTCAATACACCGTGAGCGGCAACGCTCAGAAAGCCGACGTTGTACTCGGTAATTAGTGAACGTAGATAGAGGAATTTCCGTATGAACGCTTTGGCCTCATTTGCTCCGATTCTTGTGCTCTCCATAGGAGGGCTCGGCTATCTCCTTGGGACGAAGGTTATCGATCGACTCCGCATCGGGGCGCTCTTGGCAGTGCTGCTCGTTGCGGCTGCAGGGGTTGTAACCCTGGGTCTCACGGAATCAGCCCCCGTAGTGCGATATGGGCTGTCGATTACCCCGTTCTCGAAGCTCCTCGCGCTTGTTGCGTGCTGCGGGGCTTTGGTGAGCTTTTTGGCCACGGCATCGTCGCTGCAACGCGAGGCGATTACGACCACAAGTGAATATTACTATCTGATGGTCACATCGCTATGTGGCGCGCTTGTAATGATATTCGCCTCTGATTTTCTAACCCTCTTTATCGGGGTAGAGGTGGCGTCGCTTGCGCTCTATTGCCTCTGTGGTGCTCGGGTAACGAGCCCGCGTTCGTCTGAAGCATCGATGAAGTACTTTTTGTTAGGGTGCTTTAGTTCAGCGTGCCTCCTCTACGGCATCGCGGTCTGGTATGGCGCAACCGGTTCCTTGGTGATTGGTCATCCGGGTG
>JBIIYC010000148.1:0-6638 GCA_044347025.1 Bdellovibrionota bacterium | reverse complement strand
GATCCTCCAGAAGATCTTCCCGATATCCTCACTCGCGGGACTGCGCCATCAAGTGCAGCAGGTGTACACCGATCCGAAGATCGATCGGTACATCGTATCGCTAATTCACGCCACTCGCGCAGGCGACTCATACGGCCTCAAGGGGCTTATTGAATGGGGAGCCTCGCCGCGTGCGAGCATCGCGCTCAAAGTCTGTGCTCGTGCACTGGCTTTTATCAAGGGAAAAGCCTTCGTCACGCCCGATGATGTAAAGGAGATAGCGCCCGATGTGCTACGACACCGAATCCTTGTCACGTTCGAAGCCGAAGCTCGAGGTGTTGACAGCGATGAAGTGATCCGTTCACTTCTGTCGTCTGTAACGGTGCCGTAAGCGTACACACCACCCGGAGTCAGATGCCATCTCCTAGCCAGAACCTCCCAGCTGAACTGAAAAGGATCCAATTACGGTCTCGCAGACTCGTTACCGGAGATCTCTTAGGACAGTATCGGTCTGCCTTTCGCGGCTCGGGGCTAATCTACTCAGACCTCCGAGAGTACCAGCCCGGTGACGATGTGAAGCACATCCACTGGAAGGCAACCGCGCGCACTGGTACTGCCTTCGTCAAGTCATACGAGGAGGATCGACAACTTCGGGTAGTACTCTCAGTCGACGTAAGCGCCTCAATGCGCGCCACCGTGGGATACCAAGCCTTCTCCAAAGCACTCGACTTCTGTTCCCTCATAGGGGCGCTCACACAGCGAGGAAACGACCTGCTCGGGCTCCTTCTCTTTGCGGACACCCCTCTCTCCTATTTACCGCCAAAAGCAGGTCCAAAACGGTTCAGTCGAATTCTCTCTTCGATCCTCTCAGAAACCCAGCGTCCAACGGGCACCGATATCGGCAAAGCGTTGAATCACCTCTCCCTCTCAGTGCGCAAGTCGAGCATTATCTTCGTTATATCAGATTTTGTTGGAGGAGATTACAAAGAGGAGCTTCGGAGACTCAGCGCACGCCACGATGTGATCCTCGTGCACATCCAACCACCCCCCTCATCGATACCGAGCGTCGGCCTGATGACGTTTCGCGACGCGGAGACTGGAGAGGTCGTAACGGTAGATACCGCAAGCCCTGCAGTTCATCGCGGCTGGCTCAAGGCGTTAGATGAAAATCGAGAAACCCTCCGCGCAACCGCACGTGAAGCAGGTGCCGCGCACATCGTAATTCATGAGCATGCTGCCACGCCCCTCGTTCAGCTGATGCGAGAGCGCGTAAAACGGGTTGGTAGGTGATCTATGGAAACCGCGATCCCGACCCCCTTCGACATTATACCGCCACCGCCAGGCGCATGGGTGCCCTCGGGGCTAACATGGGGGCTCTTGCTGGTGCTGATCGCCCTCGCAGCAATCGCAGCGCTGCGACTTCGTCGGCGGTTCAAAGCTCCTGCCTTGCAAAGCCTCCTGGAGCTTCTATTCAGAGATCTCGCCCGAGCTCTCAACCACCGACCGATTCAACTCGAGCGCGCCTCTCGACTGGCGCGGCGCATCATCTCTCAGTATCTACCCCAAGATCTCGCTGGCCTCTCTTCAACGGAGCTTCGAGCCTGCGCTTCTCATCTGCCGGTCGAAACAGATGCAAAAGCCGCTTCAACTGCCGAGATAGTGCGACTGATTGCGGAGCTTGAAGACCAAGCATACGCGCCGAACTCCGACATCTCGGGAGCACCGGTGGCTCAACTTGGAAAGGATCTTCAAGTAGCGATAGAGCGTCATATGCGGAGGTTCCCAGCCGCATGACGTTTGCATTTCCCTACGCCCTTATACTTCCGGCTGTCTATCTTATCGCTCGGCTTTTCCGCCGTCGGTCCGCCGAACGGAGCGTTGGTTCTCCAAGCGCAGCATTTCTGCGCTCCCTCCCGGTATCCACCCGTCTAAAGCTTCGAAAGCCAACCCTCGCACTGCTCGAAGTCCTGACTGTGTGCAGCCTCGCTCTCGCGGCAGCCCGACCGCAACGGGTCACCCTCATCGAGCAATCAAACCTGGCTCGAAACATCATGCTCGTTATTGATGCATCGAACAGCATGTCGGCAGAGGACTTCCCATCTCGTTTCGGCACAACCTCACGCATGGAAGGGGTTAAAACGGTCGTCGGGGAGTATGTACGGTCTCGGTTAGGCGATCGGGTAGGGCTCATCGTGTTTGGTAACACATCGTATCTTCAAAGCCCCCTCACCTCCGACATGTCGCTCGTCGAGGGGCTCGTCGAGCTGTTGCAGCCCCGGATGGCCGGTGACGGTACTGCGATCGGAGATGGTCTCGGACTGGCACTCAAACGACTGCGTGAAGTCGAAGCCTCATCGAAAGCGATCATCCTCATCACCGATGGAGTCAATACTGCCGGACAGGTAAGCCCTTTGAAGGCCGCTCAGATCGCCAAAGAGCTCGGTGTTCAGGTGCACACTATCGGGATTGGCTCCGGTCAAGCTCCGATCGGTGGGCAGGGAATCGCTGGAATCTTTGCTGGACAGGCTGCTCAAATGGCGGATTTCGACGAGACAACTCTTAAGGAGGTTGCTCGTTTGACCGGCGGGGTTTACTTCAACGCGACCTCCCTTGAAGGCTTCAAGGAGGTCTACCGTCAAATCGACGAGCTCTCTGAGACAGAGCAGAAACAGCCAGAGAAGCCATTGGTTGAGGAGCTCTTTGCGCCATGCGCGCTGGTCGGGCTCATGGCCATCCTCTTGAGCCTACTCCTCAATGCTACCTACTTCAGGAAGGTGCCGTAACGTATGACCAATACCGATTTCGGAATACGAGAGCCCATCGCGGCCGCTCTGCTGATAGCAATCGCTCTCGCAGGTGCGGTTGTATGGTGGGGACGAGCACAAACCGCCAAGGTGGTACGTCGACTGGGGATAGGCCCGGTTGCCCCAGCACGGTATGTGTTCGTGCTTCTTGGCGTAAGCCTTCTCCTTACCGGATCCCTGCTCCGGCCCTACGGGGGCTCGGAGGACATCACTGTACACTCGTCTGGGGGGGAGGTTGTATTTCTGGTGGACGTCAGTCGAAGCATGTTCGCTCGGGATGTTCCACCATCCCGGATGGAACTCGCCAAGCGCAAGATGCTCGACATGCTCGAGCAATTTGGCAAGCAAGGGGAATCTACTCGATTCGGAATTACGGTGTTCGCGGGGGACGCGTACACCATCTGCCCGGTCACAAGCGATCAGGCTGTAGTAAAGCAGTTCATCGACCTTATATCTCCAGACCTCGTCTCGAGCCTCGGCTCAAATCTGACCGCGGGACTGACCGTTGCACTCTCTCGGCTGCAATCAGCATCATCTCAAGGGGCGCGAATTATACTCCTGTCGGATGGCGAAGATTCGACTCTACAAGGGAATCCGGTTATCAGCGAGATTCGAAAGAAGGGAGTTCGAATTGACGCTCTCGGGATTGGAACGACGACGGGAGCCGAGATCCAACTACCCAATGGTACCTTTGTGACCGACCAGTCGCGAAAACCGGTAGTGAGCAAGCTGATCGAAGGGCCGCTGCGAGAGGTCGCTGATGCTTCGGGAGGTATATATATGCGCGCTACGCTCGATGACAGAGATGTCGTCGAGATAACCAAGCCCGCTCAGCTCCTTGCGAACGCCAAGACCTCGCATCAATCACGGATACGGACATACCGTGAGTTCGGCTCGTGGATCGCACTCGGTGCACTAGTGATCCTGCTCCTAGGGGCGATTGTGCGCGGAAGGAGCGCGCTGATCCTCAGTATCCTGGTGGTACTCGCTCACATACCACAAACGCAGGCACAGGATTCGCCACAATCACTTCTGGCCCAAACCACATCTCCATTTCATCTCTATGAACGCGGCTTGTACGAAGCAGCTGCTACATCATTCGCCGATGCCCTCAAAGCGACGCCGGACGATCGGATGCTCAAACAAGGCCTCGCGAGTTCGCTCTACAAGCTGGGTCGATACCAGGAGAGCGAAAGCATCTTCTCGGAACTTGCTAGGACTGCGCAGAACGGGCGGTCATACTTCGAGAGCACGTACAATGAGGGGAATGCCCAGCTTGCGCAGCGTAGGTATCAAGATGCAATCGACTCCTTTCAAAAGGCTCTCGACGTGAAACCCGACGACCAGCAGGCAACGCACAATCTCCAGGTCGCACGGGCGCTGCTAAACCAAGAGAAAACTAAGCCGACCCCCACACCAACACCAACATCCCCACCGAATCCATCGCCAGATCCAACACAAAGCCCAAGCGATTCACCTTCACCCAGCCCCTCAAGTTCCCCTCAGGAAACTCCATCCGGCTCCCCGTCACCGAGCGATTCAGCATCGCCAGAAACCTCTCCATCACCCGGCGCTTCACCATCGCCCGGCGGCAACGAGCAAACGCCAAGCGCATCACCATCGACGAATCAATCCCCGGACGAGACTCCGGGTAATTCGAGCACAGCAGTCCCCGCAGGGTCTCCCTCGCCTCTGGCGTCAGCATCCCCGGCACATACAATTCCCTCTCCAAGCGAGCGCCTTAAGGAAGCGATTGAGACACCACCGAGTGAAGCAGCGAACACAATTGGGGCAACACCGACACCTCCCCCTCAGACGTTAAATCCCGGCGAACGGGAGGCGAACGCCTGGCTCGAATCACTCCCAGATTCTCCACTTCTTATCCGGCGCCACCGGGGGACTTCTCAAGGGAATGGACAAACATGGTAACGCCAATAGTATCCAGGATAGCCACTTACACCACTATCTTCTCTCTGAGCCTCCATCGCGCTAACCTAGGTGATCCTATGCATTCGTTACCCTCGTCGCTTCGCCTATTCCTTGCCGCATTCGTGTGGTTCATGCCGCTCTGGGGAACCTCGGGTCAACTCTGCGCACAAGAGCTCCCCACAATCCGCGCTGAGATTGCACCCACATCCGGCTCTCTCAGGGATCTATACCTCCTTACCGTAACCATCGACGGCGCCCAAGAGAAGGTCGCGCCTCAACTTCAGGCGGGTGGAGATTTCGACGTACAGCTCATCGCACCGAGAACCTCCGTCACGATCATCAACGGAGAGATCCGTACGCAGCAGTCGTACGTGTACCAACTCACACCGAAACGAGAGGGAAGTCTTCTGACTCCTGAGGTTCAAGCATCGGTGGGCCAACAGATGATCTCAGCCTCACCGCTCTCCGTTATGGTCACCGGCGGAGCTTCCGCAGCCCCGCCCCTTCCCGCCAATGACGATCTCTTCCTACATCAGAGCGCACACCCTCACGATGTCTATCAAGGGCAACAGATTGTAAACACCATCGGTGTCTATGCGAGTATCAATGTGCAGGGAGTTTCGATCGACGATGAGGTGTCTGACGGTTTTTGGCAGGAGGTCATATCTGACAACAACTCCTCTCGAAAGACCATCAAGGGCAAAGAGTTCCACTCTCTGGCGATCACCCGAGCCCTCTTTCCACTTCGATCAGGGGAGCTTGTAATAGGCCGCAGAAAGGCTAACGCAAAAGTGGCGACCCCTCGACTAGGCAGCGGCTCGCGGTTTGATCCATTCAGTGACGACTTCTTTAACAACTTCTTTCAACCGATGCAGGTTAAGGACGTCCCCCTGCAGTCGAATGAGGTGCGAATTAATGTTAAACCCCTCCCACCCGTGCCAGCAGAGCTATCGATGCGCCCTTCAGGCCTCGTTATCGTCGGGCCCACATCGATCGCGGTCGACTACACCGGCAACGTCATCAAAGCGGGAGAAAGCAAAACGATATCCATCACGGTATCGAGTGAGGGCAATCTCAATCCTCTCAAATCGCTCCCCCTCTCTGCTCCGCAAGGGGTGAAGCTGTACGACGGACAGGCGCAGATAAAGCACAAGACACGTGGAGGACGACTCGTCACTGAAAAGATCTTTACCTACACAGCGATTCCTTTGCACGGCGGGACATTTCGAATTCCAGCGGTGTCGGTGGTATTCTTCGACCCATCGAGCGCGAGCTATCGAGTAACCACAACCTCCGACATCGCATTTGTAGTCGAGGGCGACCCGGCGCCGACTCAGCCCGACCCGAAAGTTACCACACCAAGCACGGGAGGAACAGGCGCTCGTCCGCAACTACTCCCGACCCTTCCGCCGGTACCCTTTGCACCACCACTCTCCTATTCCGAAAAGTCAAAGTGGGAATCGATCCTTGACCGTGTTAGCGTTCAGCTCGCCCTGCTTATTGTCGCCGCCACTATCGCGATCGTCGCCGTTACCATCCTAGTCGTGTCAGGTCGACGCTTCCAACGCCCACACAAGAGACTGAGCGAGCAGCTCAACTCTGTACTCACCCTCGCGGATGTGGAGAGCTTTCTTCGAGAGTGGATCGACCAACAATTCCCCGGCGCTCATACCACCTCCTCCTGGGATGAGCTTCGCGCCATTATTCGAAACAAGAGTGGCAACACACCTCGCTCATTGGCAATCATGGCGCTGATCGATGACATCGAACTCCAACGTTACGGAGGCGCTCATCAAACCTCTATTGAGGAGCTCAAAGGACGCTTATCGCAGATCATCAAGACGTGACGGTATGTAAATCCGGCGCGATTAATTTTTGAGGCTCATCGACGGAATTAGTGGGTAGTAGCGGGGCACAGCTACGGCA
>JBIIYC010000147.1:0-6661 GCA_044347025.1 Bdellovibrionota bacterium | reverse complement strand
CCATACTTGGAACGCCCTCGCGCTCCGACAAGGCGTGGCTCCTCGACGGCTCACTAGTTCTGTCCCGACCGGTACCGATCGTAACAAAAGCGCTCGCAAGCAACACCCCTGCCCAATCGGAACAGTCGTTAGCGACCCCGGTAAGCGCCACTTCCACTGAAACGCCACAGGCTCCCTCGATAATCATCTCACGCGAAGCAAAGACCCTGACGGCCATCCGCCCGGGCGAAGCCCCACTCGTTCTCAAGACTGAGGGCGCTCAATACTTGAAGGAGGGATCGTTTTCCATTACCCAGAAGCAGGAGAACCCGCTCTGGTATGCGCCGAAGAAATACTTCACCAAGCGCTCCCTAACCGTACCCGAGGAAGGCAGCCGCGAGCGTTTTAAGCGAGCAGCGTTAGGCTCCAGAACCATATTCCTAAATGACCAGACCCCCATTCACAGCGGGCCGGTCTGGATGCAAGAGATAGGCGGGCTACGGGTGAATCCCAGCGAAATGTCGCAAATATACTCGATGATCTCGGTCGGAACCCGCGTCGAGGTTCGATAACCCCCTACAAGAACACGGCAATTATCCACCCCCACCGCTGAGCGAACACACGACGTGCGCTAGCGTAGCACTAGCTCTTCGGCTATACTTCGCCAACCACGCAATAAGTAAGGGTAGACGGCATACGCTGAAGCAGCATGAGGCTGCGGGCAGTGTTCGATACATCGACGAGGACATATGAAGTTTGAAGAATTAGGAACTGGGTTTGTCAAAAAGAAAGAGAAGCGCGTCATCGGTCTCTTTATCGACGGAACCGCCCTCGATCGAGCAACGCGACGAATCAATCGCAAGGTCGACATGAGCGCTCTCGTCCGCGGAGTTACCTCCGGACTAACCCCCGTCGTCGCCCGCTACTACACCCTTATCCCGTACGAGGACGACTCAAGACAGCGCGCATTTCTGGATGCTGTCGCCCGAGCCGGCCTATCCGTTATTGTAAAACGCCTCCCACCAAAAGGCATCACGAGACAGGTAACCGTAGACCTCGAGATGGCCGCCGATATGGTTGCGTTCTCACTTGGACTCACGTCATTCAGCAAAGAAAACGAGTATTTGCCAGCAGAATTGCAGGCGGCCAAAGCGATCATCGCCGGCGCTCGACCAGGCCGGGAGGAGGTCCTTCAAGAATCAGATCTTCGACCTACGTCCGATGCGGCTCGCGGCAGCTCGCCACTGCTCAAAATTGAACCCCTAACGCCAGCAGTGCGCAGATCAATTGTAGCCGTATGTCCGAGCCGAGAACTCTCCTATCCACTTGGAATGATAAAGGACCTAGGGGCGGACACGACCACCGCTGACTTCGGTCAGTTCAACTCGGGCGACATCCTCAAATCCGCGGCCAAGTGGATGGACCTGTCGGATTCGGAGACGATCTGGCGAGATTAAGGGGCGCAACGCTTCGTTTGTTAACTATGAACAGCTTTATGCTATTTAAGGACCTCGGGACTTGTGCTTCAGCGATGGAGCAGTAAGATCCGACGAAAAGGTAGATACCCGTGAAATTCTTCGACGAGACATTCAAGAACGGCTCCGTATGGGGCCCGGCTCCCGCAGGTCAATCGACCAGTGCGGCTGCCTCTCGTCGATTTGGGTGGCCATCTCTGATTGATGCGCAGGCACCGAGATCGGGCATAGCCTCTCGAGAGATGGTGGACATAGGAGACGAGCGAGTATCGATTCAATTCGAGCGTCAGTATGCCAACGCCCCCTCCACAATCAGAGATATCACCGTCCTAGTCCGATTGCGAACTGGTGCGCCCTTTGTTTCGTACCACCTTAGCGGGGAGATCCCAGCCGAGCGCCTACAAAACTTCAGGGACACTCTCTCCTTCGGTGAACAACGGACGTTTACGCCGATGGAGACCCTCCAATCGCTCCTCTCTCTGACGCGCTCGTGCGGAAAACTCGCGTGGATTCCAGAGCGCCGCGATGCAGTTGCAAGGAGCGAACGCCTGGTAGAGCCGATGCGTCGGGTTGTACCAACCCTGGATGAGTTCGTGCTCGATCCGGACGGTAGCTGCTCGCGCTTCTTCTGCTCGAAACCGCTTGAAGGGTCGGTATGGCGAATGGAAGCCGACGTGAGGGCTGGGCAAAGAATTGCGGTGATAGAACTCTCGCGCACAGACGAACATCACCGCGCCATCGATAAGAAGCTTTTTCCTCCAGTTCAGACATCGCTTGGCGCGGATGCCGATCCGGCAGAGGTCAACAAAGACCTCGTGCTTAAGTGCTATCTCGCAATGGAGGTCTTTTGGAACGAGGGCCCCCTGGCTGTGTCCGAACACTTGCTCGGTCCCGTAGCTACCACTCCCTCGGATGACTCGGCCCAGGTCGCTGACGAAACGGCATCGAAGTACAGCCCGTTGGCAACTGAAGAGGACGACATCGACAAGGCGCTGGGTCAGGGCATCCTGCACCCCTCCCACTGTCAATTCACGCACGAGTTCCCCTCAGGAGCAGAGCTGCTTTTAGCGGCGGGACAAACCTCCGCAACGCTTCTACTTAGAAGCCACTCCGACGAGGACGCCCCGTTCTACGCGTGGCGCTTTCAGGCGCCCGAAGCAAACCTCTCCGACTCGAACAGCCCAACTCGCAAAGAGATAATGGAAGCCATCAAGATGCTAAAACTTGATAGCGATGGCCTACGGCTTCAAGCGATTCACAAGCTCCTCTCTCTGCAAAACGGCTATTACTCCCACGCTCCATTGCTTGAGAACTTGTTGGGATTTCAGCTCGCGAGTGAGCTAAGCGATATTGCTGGTGTGGATGTGCGCGTCGCCGAACCTCTCTCGCGCGTTGATATTCTCGGCCTCTGCAATGGCAAACAGACGCTCGCTCTATCTCTTTCAGACCGTTCCCTACAGAAAAGCGCCCCGCACATCTGCCAATCCGCGGTTGTCGGATTACTACCTGATGATTCTATGACGGTAGAAGCCGTAAACATGCTGAAAGGCAGGTACAGCGCCATCATTTCGGCCGCGGGCATAGAGAGCTACGGAGGAAAAGGCGCCCTTCTGCGTGACCTGGCAACGGCACTCACGCACCAACGACCAAACGGAATCGTTGCAGTACAGGATCTCCTCCAGCACGTGTGCGCGCTCGACGAGGATGCGAGCTTGTTCTCCATCGATGGCGATCCGGAGTTCTCAGAGCTACCTCCATCGGAAGATGCAGAGGGACATCGAATGTACCGCGTAGCTGCGAACCTCGTCCGAGCCTATGCAGATATAAGTAAGAGTAATCCCGGTGACTACAGGGTGGCGTGGATAGCTCCGGGCACCGTCGAGGCAACACTCGGCATGGTGAACGAACCCTTCCTTATGAAGCTCACGGTGGCGAACTCCACGGTAGTAGGGGTTGATGTAATACCCCAGATGCCGCGCGGAGATGGGCTCTTCGAGCCTGACATGACCAGACTCGTCTCCTACCAGCTCCACCTACCGATTCTGGACATGGAGCCAACCGAGGCCCGACGTAGCCGAGATGCAGTTTTCCAGATAATGAGGCTTTTCAACGCCCTGCTAAACGAGACAGACCTGTCAAGTGAAGCTACGACCCTTAAGCCACTGACAAGTACATCTTTGTGCATGTTCCTTGAGAGCAGAGCTTCGCAGAGCGCTCCGCACTGACCCACGGCCCAGCCTCTCGTTTTTTGTACCCTGCCCCCTCTTTGCGGTTGACCTTATCCAACCACTGCCAGATACTCATGAGCCACTACTCGTGCGTGTCCCTGGCGCGCTGTCCGCGTCGATTGACTGATGTATCTGCCTCTGTTGTATGGAAAACGCTCGTCGACGATACCGAGATAAAAAAACTCCTCAGAACACCCCGGAGTTCACCGGCCGCGTACCTCCGCAATCTCTCGAAGCTGAAGAGTCGGTGCTCGGAAGTATCCTTCTCGACAATCAAGCTATCAACGTGTGCCTCGAACGAATTCGTGCCGAGGATTTCTACAAGGCTAGCCACCAAACGATCTTCGAGGCGATGGCCACACTCTCTGATAAGCGAGAGCCCATCGACATCGTCACCCTCGGACAACAACTTAGAGCGATGGGCCAACTTGAGAACGTTGGTGGCGCCCAGACCCTCTCCTATCTTGCCTCTGCGGTGCCCAATGCCGCAAACGTTGGATACTACGCCCGAGTTATCAAGGAGATGTCGATCCGTCGGCGGTTGATCCACGAGTCGAATGACATCATCAACTCCGCATTTGACCTTGAGGGAGAGATTGAAGAGTTCCTCGACAGCACTGAACAGCGCATCCTAGGAGTCTCAGATTTCCGAATCAACGCATCGTTTCACAGAGTAAGTGATGTTGTTCAGGACTCGATTCGATTAGTCGAGAAGCTCTACGATCAGAAGGAGCCTGTCACGGGCGTGCCGAGCGGCCTTATGAAGCTCGATAAGATGACGGCTGGTTTTCAGCCCTCTGATCTGATCATCGTAGCCGCGCGGCCCGCGATGGGAAAAACCGCTCTTACCCTTGGATGGAGCCAGTACGTAGGAATCTACAACCGTAAACCGGTAGCGTTCTTCTCGCTCGAAATGTCCAAAGAGCAGCTCGTCCTCCGAATGCTCTGCAGTGAGTCTCGCATCAACAACTCAAAGGTGCGAACAGGAGATCTTACTGAGCGAGATTTTGCACGAATTGTGGATGGTGCGAGTCGTATATCAGAAGCCGAGATCTTCATCGACGACACCCCGGCTCTGACTATTACGGAGGTCCGAGCCAAAGCACGTCGACTCCACCGCGATCATGAGCTAGGACTTATAGTCGTCGACTACCTCCAACTTCTCCGAAGCCCCGCGTACAGCCACTCTCGCGAGCAGGAAATCTCCGATATCTCTCGATCGCTCAAGGCGCTGGCAAAGGAGCTACACGTTCCAGTTATCGCACTCTCACAGCTGAATCGTTCTGTCGAATCCAGAACCGACAAGAGACCGATGATGGCCGATCTTCGAGAATCCGGCGCAATCGAGCAGGATGCCGACATTATCATGTTCATCTACCGCGACGAGGTCTACAACAAAGAGTCCCCTGACAAGGGAGTCGCCGAGATCATCATCGCTAAGCAGCGATCGGGACCAACAGGTGCCGTTCGTGTTGCATTCTCGGGTGAGTACACCCGATTCGACAACCTCGACGAAGGTGATTTCGGCTCTGTCGATCCGGACTCTGGTAGCGACTTCTAACCACCCCTCGGCGCGGACGTTATCGAACGATACCAATAGACAACGTGAGGAACGGTTGTGACGGTGCTACGCGGCCTCCAGCATCTGCCGCAACGCTACTGGCCACTTCAAAAGAGAATACGGCGGCTTTTCACGAATTCGCGTCACATCAGGATACATCAATTGAAGCTTCTGAGCCGTCGACTCGTCCACGGCAGTCGTAGCCCCCTCGTGGCTCTTCAACAACCACCAGATGACATTCACCTCGCCCGCCAGCTCGGGATTCTCAGCTGCGAAATCCTGCGCTTTCTCGATCTCCTTCAGAGCTCCCGCGTAATCCCCGAGACCGACTTTCGCCAAACTCCACGCATAATGAACCGCAACCGATGCACCAAGCGCCGGCGCTTTTGAAAGGCGAGCTGAGAGTGTTCGATCCGTCGCTACGAACGCATTCATGCCGTTCAAAAGACTGGCATGCGCACCGAGCTGCACGGTGTTCGGGGCCAAGGTCAGCGCCTCGAACGAGTAACAGAGGGCCTCTTGTTCTAACCCCTCCGCAAACGCCAGGTTCGATATCGACCGAGCAACCAACGCAGCTTGCGCATCATTACCAACGTTGGCGTATATGCCAAAAGCCTCCTTCAACAAGCCACGGGCCTGACGTCGATCGCCTTGCGCGTTACGAATATCTGCAAGAGCCAACAAGAGATACGGCTTATCACCTTGCGTCCGTCTCAGGGAATCAAGGATAGCTATCGCTTCTTCATATTGACCAGCTTGTCCGATCACGACAGCAAGATTGAACGAAATCCTCTGATTCTGAGGATCGACAGCGAGTGCCTTACGAAGTCGCAGTTCCGCGTCGAACAAACGGCCCTTAGTTCCATAGGTAATTGATTCGGAAACCAAGCCAGCTGCTAGAAGCTCGTTGCTCGAAAGGAACACTGCGGCGTCTGGATCTCCACCAGCACGCACGTCAAACGAGCTGTGATTACGAGGAATAGCGCACCCTACTCCGAACAACAGCAGAGCAGCACCGATAGAGCTACGGAAAGCAAAAGCGTTCATAGGATACACGCACATCCCGGGGAACAACCACGTCAGCTCTTTGCAAGCTACTCGCAGCGTTCAATCACTGTGAGATTGTGAACTTGGCACAGATAAAGATAATGAGTCCAAGCCCTCCGACAACATACGTTACCTTGTCGCGAAGAGCAAAGACAAGGGGATCATCGTGCACTAATCCCCGGCGCGCAAGGAGCCAGATCCGGCTAATCCAATACAAGAGCAGAGGGCATGCCAGCCAGATCACCGCGGGATTCGTGTACAGTTGCACCACCTCATGACTACTGACGTATAGAGCCAACACCAGCACGGAGATATACCCACTTGCAGAGCCGAATGAGGCCACCTGCTCAAGATCTCCAACCGAGTAGCCG
>JBIIYC010000146.1:0-6663 GCA_044347025.1 Bdellovibrionota bacterium | reverse complement strand
GTTCGGATGCCGGTCAACACCCGGAATCACCTGCATGCGTTCAAGAGGGATACCCTGGTATATCGGAGAGATGTCGAGCACCGGAACCTTGAGACTATTCATCAGTTGTTCGACCTTTGCGTGAATCGGATAGAACGGATACTTCGCATCCATTGGCATGCCGAACAGGGGGAATACAACAGCCACGATAGGTTTCTTCGCCTCACGAGCCTGTCCCACAAGCTTCTTCATCGATTCACTGAAGGGCCCCCAGGAGCGGGGATTCTCGAAGAGATCGTTGAAGTAATCGATGTACGCTTGGTGTGTTTGCGTGTTGTGGAGTCGGGTTAATACAAAGCCCAAGGTTCGCCAGTGCGCCGCGATACGGCCGAGTGAGCCGGTCATGTTGAGCGCACCGAACCGGTCTTCCATATTCTCTTGGATACCGGTGGGTCGATGGTGCTTTACTTCGGGGTCATTAAGGGTGATTTGAAGCAGAATCACATCGGCGCCCTCGGCTAGTGCTGTCGAAACAACCGAGACCTCGTGTGAGGTCGAGTAGGCAGGAACTCCGTAATTTATGACCTCTGTAGATCGACCGCCGTCTCTGATATTGAGCATCGCCTCCAAGCGCTTCACATATGTATCGGTAAACTGCATGTATGGGGCGAACGTAAAAGAATCTCCCACTGCGGCGATTCGAAAGATACTCTCCGGCTTCGGCACCTGGTATGGATAGTCCTGCATCGATGGCGAGCCCGGTGACCGGAAGTAGAATGTCGGCCTATCGCTCCATCCGGGGCCTTGTTCTGTTCGGATTGGGATGAGGAGGCGAACGGCGACCTCCACGATGCCAAGTGATAGTATCACCCCGACGAGCGGTACCGTTACTGCGATCACGATCTTCTTAAACGCCGACATCATCCCTCTGTATGTGTAGGTTGTACTCCCCCTAGACCACGAGCGACTGCGTCGTAGAGAGCCCCGAGTTGCTTTTCAAAAGCCTCCACGGTGTATAGCGCCTGAGCACGTCGGCGAGCATTTTGACCGATCGTATCGCGCAGTGTCGCATCTTCCAAGAGTGTCTGAAGCCCCCGAGAAAATCCCTCTACATCGGTCGGAGCTAGCACCGAGATCTCCTCATCGAGAACCTGCCGGTGGGTTGGGAGATCGGTGGCTAAAAGCGGGGTTCCTGAGTGTAGGTACGAATAGATCTTCATCGGCGTGTTATTACCCTTAATTCTCGGAGAGACAAGAATGTCCGCCGCGCTCAGGAGGCTCCGCAAGCTGCTCAAGGGACGAGGGCCGAGAAATGTGACTGAAGAGCTGCAGCCGAGGCTCGTTGCCTTATTTTCGTATGACGCTATCGACTCCTGTGTTCCTCCGACGATAGCGAGGTGAGGACGGCTGCCATGCTCGTGGATCTTGGCAAATGCTTCAAGAAGAAGATCGATTCCTTGATAGGATTCAAGGTTTCCTACGTAGAGCACGATGGGATTGTTCTCGGTGATGTGCTCGCCGAAGAGTTTGGAGCGATCATATGCTCCATCTGCTTGGTCGGGCAGCAGGGAGACATCCCGTAAGAGCACAGTGGTCTGAGAGCCATGTCGGTGAGCGATCGTTTCAAGCGCATCGCACACCGGCGCAACCGCGATACTCCCCCGAACCGCTACTCCCTCAAGGTACTGCAGAAGCCAAAGCATCGGTCTGCACCAGCGCCACTTCTCGGTAAGTTGTAGCGCGAGTGAGGAGTCCATGTCGTATATGTATGGAGTTCCGAAGAGCTTCTTAGCTAACCATGCGATAAAAACAGACTCCTCAACGGCATGCACGACACGGTACTGATCCTTTCGAGCCCTCCAGAGCAAGAGAAGGGTGTGACAGAGGAAGAAAAGGTCACACAGCAGCTTCTTACACGAGATCCCAGGGCGAATTCCGTTCAGGCAAACTGGAGTTGCCAGTCGAACAATTCGAACCCCCGGAATTGGTATGTCTTCACCCTCTCGATACACGAGAAGGTCGATCAACGGCGTAGAAGCTGACGAGAGGTTGAGTTTTCGAGAGAGCGCTTCGAGTGCTAACCGCACCGCGATAGGCGTTCCTCTCTCCTGATAAAACGGCTGCGGGGCAAGTACGAGTATTCGCATGTTACCTACGACCTACTAGGGTTCGCCGCACCTTTGCCCAGGTATCTCGGAGGATGAATCGAAGCGAGCGCCGCTTTGAATTCATCCACAATAAGACATATCCGAAGCTAGACAGAGTTGCTTGCAGCACATAGCCCCGTAGCTTGGGAAGATGGCAAAATACATGGGTAAACATGTGTATCTCTGTCTTGATAAACTGCTTACCTGATTGCCTTGGGAATCGAAACCCATGGGGGCCGTATGCGGGTACCGGGCGTCCCTGTCGACGCAGCGTTTCAATTACTCGAAATGCTCGCCAGCGCTTTTCAGTAGCCATCATGCGGTTGCAT
Source organism: Bdellovibrionota bacterium (assembly GCA_044347025.1). Classification (GTDB taxonomy): domain Bacteria; phylum Bdellovibrionota_C; class UBA2361; order UBA2361; family OMII01; genus OMII01. The sequence goes on along the minus strand of JBIIYC010000146.1, from coordinate 4,208 downwards.
GCAAGAGCTTCGCGTCGAGTGACTGTTTCGTTGATGATCGATCCGTCGTCGAGTGCGCGGCGAACTGCTGCCTGTCCGCGCGCGGTTCGAACAAGTCCAAAGCTCCAGCCTTTGTAGAAGTCAACGCCATCATGGGGTGGAGCCATCCAGGGATCTCCAACAGCAATATCCGCGAACTCGGCGCTTGCATCGAAACAGGTGAGGCATCGAGCTGGAGTGTAGAGTCGATAGACAATGTTAATTACCTCCATCGATGATGGACGATAGCCACGTTTTTCGCCGAAGTAGACCGGATATAAGGACTCATCCTTCATCTGGAGGTGTGGCGTTCCTGGATGCTTACCAACGCGGGAGATATACTTGGTCGCGTGCTTTGTTTTGTCGCCAAGGCTGCTCCAAATTATCTTTAACGCGTCGTGTTCGACCGCCGCATGGCAGAACAGACCGATTGTCAAAACGATGCGTTCTCGCAGTCGCTGGTCAAGCTCGGCAGCCTTCACGAACCCGTGAATCTGGCACGGAAGGCCCACCAGGGCGTACCGGCCTGGCGTGTTGCGGATCTCACCGAAGACTGAGTTCGTCGGACAGATGGCGTACTTCGACTTCATCGCCGAAAGGATCTCCTCCTCCGTTCGAGCGACGATAGGCTTACCTTTCCATAGCTCTTGATCATCAGAGACAATTACGACTGCGCCATCTATCTCACGAGCACGAAGCATGGAGAGAAGAATTCCCGTCACCAATCCTCCGCTTGTGGAGCGCTCGCGGATACTCGGGTCGGTGGCGTAAGAGATAAATGAGTCTTCGAAGTGTCCATGCGTCGATGTGACATCGACCTGAGATTGAAAGTTTTTTTGGTACGCTTCCCGAATATCAAATTCGTCACCGGGACATACCTTCACGCACAGTTCGCAGTCTGTGCACGCCGCCACGTTGTGCACCGCTGGATAGTCGTCTGCATCGAGGCCTAGAACCCCGGTGGGGCAGATGCCGATGCACGAGCCGCAGCGATGACACAATCCACCGTCGATGATCTTACTTAAGCTGCGAAGTGCCCGCGGAGTTGTGTTGTCGTGGTCCTTCGACCATTCAAGGCGATCGACAAACGGACCGTTTGTCCGCAGTGGTGAAAATGATTGAGAGTCTTGAATGATGTTGAGCGACCGTCGTCGAGTGTTTGAGACCTCTTGGTTAGCATCAGCGAGGGAGGAGTTGTTAGTCATTGCCTGCAACCCTCTCAAATTTGATGATCACTGGAGATCCGAACAAGCGGGTGAGCCCAAGGAACCGAGCAACGCCCTCCAGTACAGACGAAATCGTCCGGCTTTTTAATGCGCGGTGGATACCCATCGGAAAGAAGAATTGCTTGCGAATCGCCGTGCAACGGAATCCGTGTTTGTGGAATTCGCGCTTCAGCTCAAGCGTAGTGAAGATTCGATACGTACGTGTATTTCCCTCGATCGCACGTTTTACGACGAAGAGAAGAGGGGTGAGGATATTCGTACTGCACCACACGGGGTAGTCGAAGACAACGGTTCGCTCTGCTACGCGGCACATCTCTGCAATCAGGGTGCGCCAAGCGGTGCAGTGACTCATGAGGCGAAAGCTCACCACGGCATCAAACGAACGGTCATGAAAGGGAACCTCGACGAGATTCCCGCTTTTGAACGAGATAGCGCCGGCATCGACGAGGTGTTGAACTTGCTGCGCGCATGCTGGGGAACTGCCGAGTATGGTAACTGAATGTTGCAGGTTCATAAGAGGGACTGCGATCTGTCCGTGTCCGCCGCCGATATCGAGCACCGAAGTCAAAGAGGGGGCGACCAACGACGTGAGTACAGACTCCTGAACCTCCAACATCCATTCACCAACAGCGCCCTGAAACCGTCGTGCGTACTCAGGCGATGATGCATGAAGGTCTGCGTCCTCAACCGTGGATGGGTGCTGCGGGGACTTTTCGAGCAGGCAGGTTGAGGTGGCCGTTTTCATGACTCTGTGTCTCTTTGATACCTTGAATGCCCCACCAGCGAGCAAAGGTAAAAACCCAGCAAGTATAGGGTATCATTGCAAAAAAAAGCAAGTAAGGGCGCCGGCAGATCCCCCAGAGCAGGTCTGCCCCGCAGAATAGGCCCACCGCGGCCGAAGTGGTCACGCAGTGGTTCGGTTTACGTCACTAATCGATTCAAATCGAGCACTTAGCCGAAGCGGCATCGGTCCTCAAGGTTTTTGGCCGCACTGCCGAAGTGAACTAAGAGTGGTTACGCCTCTACGCCGTAGGTGTGTGCGGTTGGCTACTCTGATTAACACATGAGGGGTTTAAAAGGGCAGGTATATGGAGTTTCCTACCGAGATCGTTGGCGACAAAGGATACATTCACGTCACGAGTGACTTAGACACCGAGATTGCAGGCGAAGCACTTCGTTCGGCGTTTAACGAGATTTATGACCAGGGTAAACGAACGATCGTTCTCGATCTATCCGGCGCTCAAATCATTAACAGCTACGGAATTGGTAAGGTGTTGAGCTGCTACCAACGACTCAAGGCAGAACGTGGCGTCCTTATGGTCAAGCCGCTCGACGGATTTGTGAAAGAGACCTTCGAGCTTTTGATGTTAGACAAGTTGCTTCCCGTTGAGAAGTAATCGCAGTCGTTCGTTACACTGATTCGAGGCTTCCGTGATGGACTTTTTTCGACCTCATATACTTTTGGCGGACAGCGATGCTGAGAGCCAAAAAGTATTTCGCTCGTTCTTCGAGCGAAGAGGGTGGGATTTTGAGGTGGTGCCGGATGCGGGGCACCTGGGCGAGGCCTTGCAAGGAGCGTTGTACGATATCGTTATTGCGGATGCCGCTATGCCAGGACTGAGCCCCACTCTTTTGTTGGGGAAGGTTTTTCAGAGGCGGCCTGCTCAGGCTCTAATAATGATCGGAGAGTCCCCGGAGACCGAGAGTGGGGTTCGACTGCTCAGGGCAGGAGCCACTGATGTCCTCACAAAGCCGGTCGATTTCGCGTGGCTTGAAAGATGCGTCGAGCAAGCCGTGTGCTCGCGTCGTCAGAATGAGCGTGAGCGGCAAAGCTACGCATACGTGACAAGTGAGCGCACTGAGATGCAGTTCTCGTGCAAGCAGCTCGGTGAAATCCAGGCGATCGCACTTCCGATCGTCACGCGTCTTTTGGAAACGCAGCAATTAGGGGAGACCGAGGCGCTCAAGCTGCGTTTGGCTGTTCAGGAAGCCCTGCTCAATGCCCTTGAGCACGGTAATTTAGAGCTGGATTCCAAGTGGAAAGAGGATCTTGGAAAAGACGGCATAGATAAGTTTTCAATGATGCGCCGCGAGCGGCTTTCTGATCCTCTCTACGCTAACAGAATGGTGCTTCTCACCAGCACGTTCGACGGAAAGCGATTAGAGATTTCAGTTAAGGATCAAGGTCAGGGGTTTCTCAATCTTTCGCATGCTCCGACGCCAGTCTCGCAAAATCTCTCATGTTCGGGGCGTGGAATGACGTTAATGACCAACGCTGTAGATGAAGTTCGGTTTAGTAAGAATGGTTCCGAAGTAACCTTAATCAAGTATTTGAACAACACCGGGAGCTAAAAGGATATGGCGCTCAAATTTCGAGTAAAGGGGTTAGCGGAGACGTTTCTCGATGGCATCGTATGTCCATGCTGTGGGGTCTCTGGCCCAGATGATCAGTATTTTGCCACAGAATTCACCAAGGTTACTCTGCAGGGTATCTGTGTAGTGGTGCAGTGCAAGATGTGCCACGAGATCTTCGTGCCAGCTTCTCAGCGCTTAGGAGTCCTCGATTACTCGGCGCTGTGTGCCGCCGTTGAGAAAGATAGTGTCGATAGTGGCGAGGCGATACTGACCAGTATTGCTGCCGTTAGACTCAACGCCGAGAAAATGAATGCGCAGCGCAAAAACGCTATGCACTAGCGTATCTGCGCTGCGAGATCAGTCTCTATGATGATGAGGTAGAGCGTTACTTAGTAACGTCGTTGAGCGAGAGGTTGTGCTTCTTCAGCGCACCAATGAATCCGAGCTTGTCGATTGTCCGCAGGATTCGAGTGGAAACTCGAACTCGCACAGTCTTGCCGAGCTCCGAAACGTACAAGCGCTTCGTTTGAAGATTAGAATCAAACTTGTGGTGAGTCTTGTTGTTCGCGTGGCTTACGCGATGACCATTTTGGTGAGTAACTCCTGAGA
>JBIIYC010000145.1:0-6670 GCA_044347025.1 Bdellovibrionota bacterium | reverse complement strand
TCCAGTTGCATGGACGCTGGTGTTCCTCGATGGGCTTTTTAGCGCAACCACAAACCGGGTTGTGTCGTGGATCGGTATCGGCAGTCAGGAGGGAACAGGAGGTTCTGATACCAACCTCGCGAAGAAGGACGGCGACGGAGAAGGCCCGTGGTACATCCTGGCAAACCTCAAGTGGAACATGCTTGCGAACATCGTTGGTGTAACAGCCAGAGATCCTGATGTACGAGATGCATTGGTAACTTTTCTCTCCTCTGAGTGTGGCGACCACTTTAAGAAGGGAATTGACTCTGGTTCGTACGCTGCTGCCTCCATGTCACGGGGTTCGTCGCTACCGGATTCAGTGCTTAAATCGACATCCTCGAGCAGCTCCGGTGGCGGAAGTGGAACTACGAAGGAATTTGACGGAAGTACCACCCTCGATTTTAGTCGGGACTATGAAGCATTTATTCGCGGCTTGGATACGGATGTTATTCCGACCCCACGTTCGCTGATCCGATTGTTTAATCAGCCGAAGAATACCCGAGGATCGTTTCGCGATTTTGCTGCAAAATGGCGCAACAACGACAGGGCTGATGAGTCGGGACGAACCGTTGAGATCGTATGCTCCGAGTACCTGTGGACGGTTTTACAGGCGCTGCGGTGGGAGTCTGGCCATGCATACTGGCAGCTGGTCCGTAGCTCTCCGAACGGATTTACTCGGATGAATTTATTGAAATCTATCTTTTACGGTTGGGATATCCGTAAAACGAAGGAGGCCTCGTATGCAAGTGATGAGGATCTGGAGGCATTTGTAAAGCAACTCATCTTCCTTCATCTGGTGAAGAACGAGTTGCTCTTTGCTCCGCAGATAACAGAGACCGGGCAGAGATTCGCTCCGTCCGAGCAGACCAGGGGCTATACCGAAGCCTACGTGCGTGACCAGGGAGCAAAGAACAAAGGCGCAGAGCTCTACAACTGGGCAGTCATGATGCCGCATTTGCAGGGAATTTTGACCTATTTGGTCTACATCGCGTACCCCTTCTCGGTGATGTTGATGGTGATCCCTGGATATTGGAAGGCATTCTTTACCTGGATTACCTTCTTAGCGTGGGTGAAGACGTGGGATATCGGTTTTGCGATCGTTCATACCCTTGAGCGTAGTGTGTGGGCCATCATCGGAAATCACAGCTCTATGGCGCGAGTCGCCAACGGGCTTATACAGACAGCGGAACACGTGGGCGTGGTGCAAGTCGGCAAAGACGGTGCCTGCAACGCTAGTACCGATAAGTTATCTGAGCTCTGCGCTATTCCGGATGTTCAAGAAGGGTCTGTGTTGTCACAGCCGAAAGCGTGGGCCCTGCTCGACAAAACGCTTCTGTTGATGGGCAGTGCGGACCTCGACCTCTCAAATGGTTACTACATCTACATCATGTCGGCTCTCTACTTTGCAATTCCTGCAGTAACAGGACAGCTTGTGCTTGGTGCCAAGGCAGGCCTTGGTAGCATCGCGACTCAGGGGCTCCAAGCGGGAGCTTCGGAGGCTGGAAATGCGGCGAAGTCGGGTGCCGTGGGTGAGGCTACAAACCGCATCGCGACGAACCAACAGTCTCTGGGTGGAGCTGCTATGGCGAAATCGCACCGTCAAACAGGACTCGCGTTGCAGCAGTTGGAGGCGGGTAATGCGGCATTGGACTCTGACCTAAGCTCAAGTCGCATCAGCGGAACTGAAAAGGGGCTTGAATCAGCGGCGAAAGGTAGAGAGCTCGCCGCCAACTCCTTCGGTGGGAACATCGGCGTGCTGAAAAATGCTGCAGGAACTTTGGGCCAATTTGTAAGGCCGAGTGCCGAGTCGACCGGTGCGGGTAGCGGTGCCACCGGCGGGCTAACTGACTTCGGTAAGAAGTTGGCCGCAAGAGGTATCGATTTTAGTGGTGGTGTAGCTGGCTCTGGAGCCGCGTATGCGGGCAATTCGTTGTCGCAAGCGCAATATGGAGCGGCAGCGAAGGCCTCTGGATTTGGAGCGAACGCCGCATGGGATACAAGCCGTAATAGACTAGTAAGTGCCGGTTTAGGTAATTACGGGCAAAAACTCGGCTCCGAGGCCGAATTTGCGGCTCAAAGTGCTGCGTGGGATGCACGAAATGAATTTGCAACCCATATGGCCGGCATCGGTGGTGTAGCAGGATACAATGCAGGGTCGCTTGCTCCGGGACAGAAGCCTACTGACGTTACGGGGCTGGCGATGTCAGGCCAGCTCGGTCAGCGAGCTGAAGGCGCGGCTCGATACAGTGGCTTTGGGTTCTTGAACTCTTCGACGAGTATGACGTCAGCAGGGCGCCAGCAATTCGGCAGCTCGATGGTTGGTCAAACATGGGGCGGTGGATTTGATTACGGTGGAACGGTTGATTTCGCAGTAAGCACGCCTGTCAAAGATGGAGTGAAGGCCTTGGAGAAACTTGGAGACTGATATTCCTCTGTGGTCAAAGTAGTGGAAGGAGATTGCTCTTTCCGCAGCAGTGGGGCCTTTTTTGGAGGTGGTCGATAGCCAAGATTGAGCGTGCATCTGAAGGACTAACAAAACAATTTGTATTAAAGGCAGCAGCGCCACGAGCCGTTTTAGCTCGAATATTGCACGACCGTGCAAATGTGGGCTAATTGATGGGTATGTGTCGCTATGAGTCCCGCTCAGAGCGCTGGAAATTGGCAACCTTAGATTGGGACTTCCTGGGCTGTCGCGGACTTCCTTGCGCTCAAGCTGCATCGAGAATCATGAATATACTAATTGAATCACTATGAGCGCATCGCGTCTCGTGTGCTGCAATACGCGTATCGGATGCGAGGCTTACGAGCGGATTAGGGAAGAGGGGTGGGTGGCAAAGGGTCAAGAACCTTAGAGCCACCCACCAGAGTCTTCCTTGCGGAGTTTACTCTAAAGAAGGTGAAAGAGCTGGTAGGCGGTCCAAATAATGGCGCCCGCGATAGCTATTGCACCCTCCAATTCGATCAAATACAGCGGAATTTTCAGGTCTTTGAACCAGACTTTTTCGAGCTTTTCGACCTGTCCAGCCACTGTCTTGATATGTTGATCGAAGTAGGTACGCTTTTCCCAACCTTTGGCATCGCCGTCGAGTTCCCATAGCAGATCCAGAGCCAGTTTAAGGGGCTCCAGCGCATACAGGTTCATGTTATTACCGCGGTTTCCCCAGTTCACGAGCAGTCGCTCGTATTTGCTGAGCCATGGGCGTAGGTGACGAAGAATGGCGAACAGCCCGAGGGTTTCCCGGACCATATCCCCTTTTGTCTTCACATCAGTTGCCCGCGCTACCGCGACCTTAACGAGACTCTCGAAGTTGCTATTCACGTTGGCAACGAGAACAGCTGCGATGAAAGCAAGTAGGCATCCCGTATACCAGAAGCCTCCCCAGGCGGGGAGAATTCTCATGGACTCCACGAATTTCATGATGAAAAACATGGAAAACGGGAGGAGCCACAGAAGTAATCGCATCACGACATCCGAGACGCGACTGATCTTTAGCTCTGGCGGGTTAGCATCTTGGGAGCTGATTCGTATCGTTACGCTGAACGGCGAAACTCTGCAGGTTGAGTCTTTGATTAATTGCGGTGCAATTTGATCCAGCTCGAGATCTGCAGCTTTTCGATGAAACCACGGGGGTGGACCGGAGGCCGATGGGGATTGAGGTGTAGGTGTGTTCATTTAATCTTTGAGGGTTAATGGTTGTTTGTCCGGACAGTAAATGCTCGGAGCTTCCTCAATCCGATGCGGATTGACGAAGCTCCGAGCGCTGCCTAAACACCTGTAATCCAAAGATTAACGTGAGGCCTTTCACCTCTGTGTCCCGAACGCTTGGTATGTGTTCCCTGTGGTTCGATACGCCTTTAAAACAGGAGAAAAACCTCTGGCATCGCCACCCACCTGCTCAGCCCTCACATAAAGGGTGTAACAGGTGGTGATGCGTCTAATCTTCTACACGTATTAAATTGTTGGTGTTGACCCGGTAATTAGCCAGGGACACCTTGTTAGCGCCCCCTTAATCGGGAGCAAAAAAGCCGAAAACCGAGAGGATATTCATCACTACGACTTGGGTAGAGGGGCAATTCCCCCCAGATGCAAGTGGTAGTTCTTCTTGTTGAGGAACTCAATTATTACGAGCGCACCTCGGGGATACGCGCTTGCTGGAGCTGAGAAAGTAAAGCCAGAAGAGCTATGTGTTGCAGTGTCTAAAATCGAGAAGTCAGTCGGGTCACAGAGGTGAACACGACCTATTTTGCCTGTTTGTTTGGCTGGAAACGTGAGTGTAATTGGATCGTTTGCGTTTTTGGGTGGCACAATATTCACCGGACCACCAAGCCGCGCTTCATCCCATTCGACGCCAGTTTTTGGGGATTTAGAGATTGGTGGCAGTTGCTTAATGGGATTTCCTGCGAAACCATCGAGGAAGTTTGCCAGAGAATTTCTTAGTACGGTTGCTAGGCTATGGCCATCTCGATTTAGCGCCGGTTGGGGCTTGAGAGTTATATTTTTCTTGTTCTCGGGGATCTCATCGGACAGCTTCTCAGCCAATCGCCGCAGGGTCTCGGCGCCCTGCGGCGTATCTCCCATCGGCATTGCAAGAGACTTGTCAGAACGATTGTAGGGAGTAATCGCAGATTCGGTATTCGCGGGGACAATACGCGTCTCCACCGGAACGATTTCTCTATTCGTCGGAACAATAGCTAAGCTACTCATATCGATCCTCCACCGCCCGTATCTACGAAATATCTTCGTCGCCCACCTTCGGGTATGCGTCCTGGGCTTTCCCCATGATATGCGAAAGTGACGATCTTATGTCGCGTTTTTGGGCGCACTTTCGTTAGGCGATGTGATTGAAGAATTCCACCGAGACAGGAGGTTCCCAATTCGAACAGTAGCCGACAGGACAGCGCGCATGCCTTGAGACGCCAGGGGTACTAGACCTGGGCGTGCTTGAATCGCTAGGTGGAGAAAGTCTTAACGGGTTAGGTGGTGTGGCCCAGAAATGGTAGTGGATGTAAGTCGGATTGATTTTAGCTCAGAGGTGGTAAGGGTCTGATAATATTGGACTTGCGGTTGGGTTTCCGGTTGAAGTGCCTATGTCACGCCCCGTCGGAACCGGGGCATAACCTCCATAGGATATCCCCGACTCGAGGTCGGCTGCGTTGTATCGCATCCATCGATGCTGAGGCTCGGGTTGTAAGTAAGCAATAGGTACCTATGACAGTTCTGCGTGTCGACTCTGAACCCCAAGCGCAATCGCAAGCAACGCAGCGCGGCGTTGCTCCAGAACGCACCCTTGCAGATGTCATCAATCCCGATGTGCATTCATCTCGTGGCGCACACACGCTGGATAGTATCCGTGGCATTCAAGAGGATCGTCGTCAGTCATTAGACTCGGTGGTGCGCTGGTCGAGCTTTGGTCGTGAGCATCGAGCAGAGCTTTCTCAGATATGGGTCAAGGCGCGACTCGATCCCAAAATGGATCAGGGACAGGATCTCAAAGCGTTATTGCCTCTTTTAGAAAAACATCCTGAGCTGTTGGAGAAATTGCACGCGATCGCTACAAGTGATCGTCTCTTCGCAAAGACGCGCACGCCGGAAAATGCAGTGTCGTTTGATAGGATGCGCTCTGAGTTTCTTGCTGAGCTTATTCGCGGTGCGGTGGATAGTCGTGCCATCACACAGGGCCCGGGGCCGATGTGTACCGCTGCTTCGATGCTGAAAGCGTTGCCACCCGAAGAGCTTCTCCGGCTCGGAGCTGGTTTTGCGCTCGATGGAACGGTGGCCACTCGTGGTGGAAAAGAGATGGTGATGCGGCCGCAGTTTCTCTCCCGCGCAGACGATGGATCGAATGCTGATATTGAAGATATTCGGTGTCGCCGACCATCGGCGGGTATGTTGATGATGCTCGATGGTGTCATCGAACTCGGCGTGCCGGATGTAACACAGCAGGGTGGGTCATATTGGTGGCAGTATACTGATGCGTGGCGAAACCTGCGTGGATGCGAGACCGCGTGTGCTGCGCGTGATGCAAAGATTGAAGTGAATCGTTTAACCGGCGAAGCGACTCGCGACGCTGGAATCACTACTACGTCGATGTCGCAGATGGAGTATCTGTTGCAAAAACTCGAGCGCTCAAACAGGGGGGTGCTCATCGACACGGAGTGGGATCACTCTCGTTCAGGAACTGGCAGTGATTCAATGCATGCTCGGCATATGTTGCGGGCAGTAGGGCTTGAGCGAAGAGGCGGCGCCACGTTTGTGGTGTGTGAGAATCCGATTGGGGATTTTGTAGACACCGCCAAGAGTTCCCGAGGGCATGCGGAGTTCTTTGCGCCCGGGACAGTCCTCGGTCATAAAGATAAATTCTGGTTTGAAACTGGAGAGCAGGGGGTGGTGTACATTCGGCAGGATGTGCTGAGCGCGCATCTGCAAAATATCCTGGTCGATTATGGGGATGCCTACACATTTGTGAAGGGCCACGAGACGGCGCCACTCAAGCTCGGAACGCTCGACAAGACAACGCCTATTATCCGGTTCGTTCATGGCGATACGGCGATAGATGAAGTCGCAGGGGTAGTTGATGCACACACGGGAGAGATCGTGGTTCATCACACCGCTGTTGAGCAGAGAAAGGAGCGTCAGGCCGAGAAGAAG
>JBIIYC010000030.1:0-21427 GCA_044347025.1 Bdellovibrionota bacterium | reverse complement strand
TTGGCGTTGGAGGGACGAGGATGAAAAAATCTCCCAGATAGGTATCGTATCCACCATTTCCGGACACATACTGCGCATGTGCAACGCTCGGTAGTGTGAGAAGTAAGAGAACACAGTGGAGAATGAATACAAGGCTGCGCAGCTTCGTCTTTGACGAAGACACAACGCGCGCCATCTCTGCGCGATCAGCTTGATCGCGGGCGCGTACACACTGTTTTGGCACGGGGAGACCCGACCCCTTCATTCTCACCATCTCGGAAGGGAAGTCGGCGAGTCATCCTAAAACATTTAATTCTTTTGTTGTTGCGGATGCTTAGGGTCGAATTTAGGCTCTAAGAAGCTGGTTTTGCTTCAGTTTGTTAAGGCGTCGAAAACTTGGCACAACGGACATTTAACGGAGTTAATACGCGAACTTAGTAATGTCTTACGTAAAACACCGACAGGAGCAAGCTTGAGGATGTGGTGCTCTTTACCCTCTCACCGCGTCAGCCCGCGGCTTACTTGAGCGTCACACGAAGGGATTTTCAGTTCACCCAAGGTCGAATCGATTACCGCGATATCGCCGCGACGATCCGTCTCTGTTACTGCAACAGCGATAGGAGATACTGACCGTACGAACTCTTCTTCACCGCTTCTGCTTGTTTCTCTAGCTGTGCAGCCGAGATGAATCCCTGCGCATACGCTATCTCCTCTAAGCAGGCGACCATTAAGCCCTGCCGCTCTTGGAGCGTCTGAATAAAATTGCACGCGTGAAGCAGAGACTCGTGCGTGCCCGTATCGAGCCACGCAACACCACGGCCAAGCATCTCGACATTGAGCTGTTCCTGATTGAGGTAGGCGATATTCACATCCGTGATCTCAAGTTCTCCTCGGGGCGAGGGCTTCAAGTTTTTGGCGATATCCAAAACCTGATTGTCGTAAAAATAGATTCCGGTGACCGCATACGGAGACTTGGGATTTTTCGGCTTCTCCACCAAGTTCGTTGCTTTTCCTGATGCATCAAACTCTACAACTCCGTAGCGCTCAGGATCCTTGACGCGATACCCGAATACGGTTGCACCTTCCTCGCGGTGCGCAGCGTTACGCAATAGATCCGCAAATCCGTGACCGAAGAAGATATTATCCCCGAGCGCCAAAGCAACTCGATCGTTTCCTACAAACTCACGCCCAATAATGAACGCTTGCGCGAGACCATCTGGGCTTGGTTGAGTCGCGTATGAAAACGAGACTCCCCACTGAGATCCATCTCCGAGAAGCCGCTCAAACGAGGGAAGGTCGTGCGGCGTTGATATAATCAGTATGTCGCGAATTCCCGCCAGAAGGAGCGTTGAAAGCGGATAGTAGATCATCGGCTTGTCGTAGATCGGCAACAGCTGCTTGCTCACAGCCAACGTCACCGGATGAAGCCGAGTTCCCGATCCACCCGCTAGAATAATCCCTTTCATCGTCAAAGCCCCTCAAAACTAGCCTTCGGTCGTAGCAGGATTGCGGTCGCTGCCCTACTCGCACGGCGGCAATCACCAACCCGCTGCGGCCTCCCTCTTATACCAGCGAATGCTGCAAGGATCATCCCCCACCCAAGGAGGATGTGCGCTTCGGCTAGAGATGTGATATCCGGTTGGAATGATGTCGATTCGCCCGCTTTTCCTCACTAGCCTCGGAATGCTTATCACTCTCGGAGTGGGCAGCACGGCTTGGGCTCAGGACTCTATCAACCTTCCCAAGCTCGCAAAAAATGGGGCTATTCGGGTCGAGCGTGAGGACGGAACCCCTATCCTTCGGTTCCGAGACCAAGAGCCCTTCGTGCCAGCCTCAACCTTAAAGATAGCCACGAGCTTTTGCGCCCTGGAAACGCTGGGCGCTGACTATCGCTTTGAGACCCTTTTTCTCTCTGATCGCAAAGGCACACTGTTCATCAAAGGTTCAGGAGATCCCTCGCTTGTATCCGAGACCCTCGAGTCGATTGCTGAGAAGCTGGTATCCGAAGCGCCCCGCATAGATCGTATCGTCATCGATACGTCCACATTCTCCGACGAGATCACGATCGATGGAAGCGAGCGCTCGCTTAATCCCTACGACGCAAAAAACGCTGCATTTGTTGGTAATTTTAGCTCCGCTCTCGTTACTCGCACCCGCTCCGGCGGCGTTGTGAGCGCCGAGCCACAGACCCCACTTACCCAACTTGCGAGGCAAGCCGGGGCTCGACTACCAAAGGGCCGGACGGAGCGAGTGAATCTCTCAAGTGATTGGAAGGTTGGCGTCCAATACGGCGGCGAACTCCTCGCCGCTTTTCTTCAGAAGCACGGTGGTAAAGGAGCCATGGTGGTATCGCGTGGTGCTGTCCCCTCTTCTGCCACGGCTATCTACACTCACCGCTCCCCCCAAACGCTTGAGGAGATGCTCCAGCCGATGCTGAAGTACTCGACCAACTTTACGGCAAATCAGATCTTTCTCACCCTTGGACTCTCGACCTACGGAGCACCAGCCACCGTCCAGAAGGGCCAACGGGCGATGCGAGATTGCCTCGAGCAAAGGGTCAAATGGCAGAACTTCCACGTGGAGGAGGGCTCCGGACTCTCGCGGAAGAACAAGGTGTCAGCCCAGCAGATGACACAACTCCTCAAAGCTTTTGAACCCTATAGCCACCTCCTGCCTGAACAGGAGGGCTTCTTGGCAAAAACCGGGAGTCTTCGTGGGGTTAACTCGCTAGCCGGCTACTTCACCATCGGCGACCAACTCAGTCGGGTACGGTTCTCGATCCTCGTCAACTCCGAGGTGCCCCACCTCTACAAGTTTGAGGTTGCTAAAGAGCTGCGCAATTATCTTAATAGTCGCTAATTTTAGCTTTAAGTCGGGTATTTTTACTGTTAATATAGACGCAAATAGCATTAATATCTCGTTTCTAAGCTCAAGGGATGGCTATGGCTGCAGCTCGATCGGTATCAACAACGCCCATGCTCTGGGCCATCCCTCTCGCCGGCCTCTCTATAATTAGCCTGCTTGGACTGCGAGCCTCACCCCCCACCCCCTCGGGCGAGCAACTCCCCATAAGCGCCGGAGATACCGCCTGGATGCTTACAGCGACCGCCCTTGTACTGCTCATGACCCCGGGCCTCTCGTTTTTTTACGGGGGGATGGTTGACCGGAAAAACGTACTCTCAACCATGCTTCAAAGCTTCATCGCGATGGGACTCGTCAGCATACTCTGGGTAACCGTTGGTTTCAGCCTAGCATTTGGCGATTCTCTCGGAGGGCTCATCGGTGACCCCCGCACCTTCTTTATGTTTCGCGGCGTCAATGAGCTCCCCAATCAAGCGCTGTGCCCGACGATACCTCTGGCACTATTTGCTCTCTTTCAACTCAAGTTCGCTATCATTACTCCTGCTCTCGTGACCGGCGCCTTCGCCGGACGCGTGCGATTTTCAAGCTACATGCTCTTTGTGTGTCTGTTTTCGCTCTTCATCTACTGCCCACTCGCTCATTGGACCTGGCATCCCGATGGCTTTTTACGCACATGGGGAGTTCTCGATTTCGCTGGTGGGACCGTTGTGCACATGTCTGGTGGACTCGCGGCTCTTGCTGGAGCTTTATTCCTAGGCCAACGCACCGCCCACAAACTGCAATCACCCCAAGTGCCGGCTCATATCCCCTACGTGCTCCTAGGGACCGGCATGCTATGGTTCGGTTGGTTTGGCTTCAATGCAGGCTCCGCGCTCGCAGCGAACGGTTTAGCGGCAAAAGCTTTTCTCACTACCAATACGGCCTCTGCATCCGCCATGCTCGCCTGGCTCTTTTTTGACTGTGCGCGTGGCCGCAAGCCCTCAGCACTCGGCGCCTGCATTGGCGCAGTAGTCGGTCTTGTTGCGATAACCCCGGCCGCTGGATTCGTGACGGTCGGAGCCAGCATGTTCATCGGTGTCGCCGCGAGCATTATCAGCAACATCGCCGTCCATCTTCGAACAAAGACCACACTCGATGATACGCTCGATGTATTTCCATGCCACGGGGTTGGCGGGATAGTAGGCATGCTCCTCACCGCCGTCTTCGCCGACAAGGTAGGGCTCATATACGGCGAGACAACCACATTCATCTACCACCTGTATGCCTTAGGCATCGTGGCGATTTTCGTCCTTGGTGGATCATATCTGCTCTACTGGCTCTCCGACATGACGATTCCAGTTCGTGTAAGCGACGCAGAAGAAGAGATGGGGCTTGATATCAGTCAACACGGCGAGAGTCTCGACGAGATCGACCTTTCTGCTCCCCAGGGCCGCAAGCACCTCCGTGTGGTCGGGCGCTAGCGTTTACTTGAAGATCGGCAGAGCCTGCGACGATCTTCCTCTCTAACAATGGATCGCACGAGAGGTTCTGCACCGATACCGGCTTCCTCATCATCAAGAAACCTCAGCGCGCTACCTACGCCTCACCTTTCGGTATCTTTGCGTATACGGAGTTTATAGGAATGCTTTGCGCGCAACTCCCAACTAACGTCTGAGCGCCGCGGAACAAGATCCGATCAGCTGATTTATGCGGCTTTGTCACCCCGGGGTGGTTTGACTAACGACAAGATTATCGATCCAACGATCAATCCCAGAACCATGGCGAGTGACACAACTGTTGGAATCTTGATATGCAAAAGTTCATCAAAGATCGCCATCTTTGCACCGATAAATATCAACACAAATGACAGGCCGACGCTCAGGTAGTGAAAGCGAGAGATAAAGGCCGCCAAAAGGAAGTACAGGGCTCGCAGGTCAATTACCGCAAAAATATTTGAGGTAAACACCACGAGCGGCTCCTTCGTCAGTCCAAATATCGCCGGAACCGAATCAAACGCAAACATGATATCAGTTATCTCTACAAAGACGAGCGTAACGAAGAGAGGCGTCACCATCCAACGACCGGAACTCTTGATGAAGAATTTCTCTCCCTCCATCGTTTTGGAGACAGGAAGAAAACGATTGAGAAACCTTAGCGTGCGGTTGTGCTCAGGATCGATCTCTGGCTCCTTACCGCGAAGCACCTCTACACCTTGATACATCAAGAAGAGACCAAAAAAGATGACTACGAGCGGGATATCCATTGCAACCGCCCCCATCGCGATAAAAACCGCTCGAAGCGCTAAGGCACCAAAGAGGCCGTAGAAGAGCACCCGCTGCTGATACTGGGATGGCACCGAAAAGAAACGAAAGATGACCAAGAAAACAAAGAGATTGTCGACGGCCAAAGACTTCTCGACGAGGTAGCCTGCTAAAAACTCAAGCGCAGTCTGAAGAGCTAATGCGTCCGGCGTTGACCCGTGCGCCGCCGCAATAGACGGATTTACCTGAAGATGGCCCAACGTGCAGAGGTACAGGATGACATTGAATACCAGTGCAATTGCAAACCAACTCAATGCTGTCACTGTGGCTTCGCGAATCGATACCTCATGCACCTTGCCGCTATGACGCCGGATCGACACCCACAGGATGACTGCCACCACGACCCCAAAGAGAAGGTAGACAGGCCAGAAATCAGAGAACGGAAAGATGTGCGGTGTTGTCGTCATGTTTTTTTCGCTTCTATATTGGCGAGAATAAGCGCGCCGATCGACGCCATGGTAAAAGCTGAATTACCCTCAGCTTTATTGTTAGCTGTCACAAAGGCTCGCTTGCCGGTCGTCACGGCCCGCCGGACAAACGTTACCACATCCTCTCGCATCTGTGGATTTGGTTGCAGCACTTTATCATACGGCTCAAACACTTTCGCCGCACCCTCATAAGTGAGGCCAAGAGGGGTCAGCAATCGAGCTAGGTAAAAATCCGCTCGCAGCCCCCCTGCATCAGCCGCCGCCCGCATCTGAGCTCGAAGGGGTGGCATCGAGGTCCAGTGGTTAAAGCAGTGCGTAACCTTGGACTCATTAAGTGCCTGAAAGTAGCTCGAGCACAGGAGCTCCTTGTTCCGTATCTCTACACCGTATTCGAAATCCGTAGGCAGTTGCCGCAGGAACTCGGCTAGACGATCAAGATACTCCTCGTAGGCCATCGTGCTGCGTGAAAAGGGTGCAAACTGAAAAACGAGTGGCCCCGTGCGTTTAAGCACCTCCGGGTTTTGAAGATAGGCCGCTAGCACCCGGTCTTTGAGCAGATCCACATTCAAAAAATCAGGGTTGGGCTGTCCTGCCAGAGCACCATACCGAGCATGTTTGGGATAGGTCATAATCGTAATCCGCTCCCACACCTTCGAGACCCATCGAAATTGGTCTGAAACCTGTGCGGCATAACGATCGAGAGTGGTGGGGGACGGTGGATTGTAAAAGAAGCTGTCGATGCATACCGTACGGAACCATGGAATGGTTGAGTACTCCTCCAAGCTCCTCTGCGAGAAGTCGCGCTCCGACCGGTACGGGCGGGTATAGACGGTTCCCCGCCAACCAGGAAACGCCCAGGTGCTAGTGCCCAGGAAGATAGTCGACGGAAGGTGTTGCGCACTCTCGCTACGGATTTCCTCTGTAGCGACCGTCCGCTCGTAATCGATTTTCATGCTGAACAGTAAACATCGTTCCCAAGCACGTTGCCAACTGGTCACGCCTATTACCTCCCGTCGGGGATACAATCGCCCCCGCCGTCGAGCATCATCACACCGTTTGCTCACCGAGAGCTGGGAAGCCTTGCGGCGAGGCAGCTCTAACCCACCGACAAGCTTCGACGATTAGTCCACTTAAGAGGTTCCCCTACTCAGATATTTGGCGTAAAAGCTAAAGTTTGTGGGGTTAACGTCGATAATCTTTGTGAGCATCTAAAGGCAACGTTTGGATCGCGGATGCAGATGCGCGACGAAAGCGAAAGTTAGATGTGGTTCGGCACAGTAGCACCCCCGTCCTACGCCGAAAGAGAGGTTCAGGTGTCCCGGCTAGTTGGCTATCTTCACAAGACGCTCATTCCCCTGTCCATAATCATGGTGGCTGTGTGTCTGTACGTTGGCTTTTTCGGCCTCTCGCTCTCGCCGGTCTACGGACAACAAGGGCTTCAGGAGGGCGTTTCCGATGAATTCGACCCTTTTGCCACCGACACCCCCACCGTCTCGCCTACTCCGACTTCGACGAATACTGCAACGCCAACGCGGACGCGCACCCACACTCCGACGCCAACATTATCTCCATCGCCGTGTCCCGTAGGGCAACAGTGTCAAGTCTGTGATCCCTCCGACCCGCTTAGCCTCAACTGTGCTACAGGTGTCTATGCCCTGGTATCAGGGCCAGACTCAGCTTCACCGACGTGTGAATGCGTCATCGATGGCGGACCTCCAGTAACTGTCACTCCGACCTCATGTCCTGAGAATTATTGCTCAGCGGAGCTCATTCAGAACGGGTGTTACGAGGCAGATCCTAGTACCTGCTCGTGCACCTACAAGTGTGACGCAGCCACTGAGGATTGTGTAAGTGGGAAGTGCCAGCCTCGCTGCTCGGATGAGCTTAAATCTACACCGTGCGAGGACCCCTGCCACTCTCGAGATCAAACTGACTGCATCTGCAGGTATTACTGTAACGAGAATGAGAAGTGTGGCGCTGATACGGAAACCTGCGAGCCGAAAACGTGCCCAGAAATCCCGTGCGAGGGCCCCTGTCTTATCTGCCAGGATGGGCAGTGTGTAACGGATCCAATGTGCATTACGACCCCGCCTCCAACCGCCACGGGATGTCCGGAGAACTATTGCTCGCCTAATGCTGCGGATTTTTGCGATGTGTGCGACCCGAGCACGTGCACAGTAAGCCACCGTTGCAACCCAGAAACCGAGCAATGCGACGGTAACGGTAATTGTGTGCCCAGATGCCCCGAGAGCTGCGACGACGAAGACTCGTGCACGGACGACAGTTGCGACTCGCAGACTGGCGAGTGCACGCACACCCCTGTCTCGTGCGACGATGGAGATTCATGTACGAACGACTCCTGCGACACGTCAAGCGGATGCCAGCATACCCCAGTCGAGAGTGATGAGTGTGGCACAACTGATACGTCGACTACCGACACATCCACAACAGATACGTCCACGACCGACACGTCGACTACCGATACATCCACTACGGACACTTCGACCACTGATACTTCAACAACCGACACGTCAACGACTGATACATCGACCACGGATACATCCACTACGGACACGTCGACTACTGATACCTCGACGACAGATACGTCAACCACCGACACATCTACGACAGATACATCGACCACGGATACATCCACTACAGACACCTCGACTACGGACACGTCGACTACGGATACGTCAACGACTGACACGTCGACCACGGATACATCCACTACAGACACCTCGACTACGGACACGTCAACGACTGACACGTCGACTACTGATACTTCGACGACAGATACGTCAACCACCGACACATCTACGACAGATACATCGACCACTGACACTTCAACGACGGATACATCCACTACAGACACTTCGACTACCGATACTTCAACGACGGACACGTCAACTACCGACACGTCGACGACAGATACCTCCACGACCGACACTTCGACTACGGACACGTCAACGACTGACACTTCGACTACCGACACGTCGACTACGGATACGTCAACGACAGACACGTCGACCACGGATACATCCACTACAGACACCTCGACTACGGACACGTCAACGACTGACACGTCGACTACTGATACTTCGACGACAGATACGTCAACCACCGACACATCTACGACAGATACATCGACCACTGACACTTCAACGACGGATACATCCACTACAGACACTTCGACTACCGATACTTCAACTACCGACACTTCAACGACGGACACGTCCACTACCGACACGTCGACGACAGACACTTCGACTACGGACACGTCCACTACTGATACTTCGACAACAGACAGTTCGAGTTGGTGGCCGAGCGGTTGGTTTGACTCCTAGCTGATGGCCCGCCGGTTGACGGCTTTGCGAAATTGGTCTCGCTTTAAGTTAGCGAAGTAGAAGTTAGGAAGAGGGAAGTTAGGCACATTCCAGGGGCACAGTTTTTCTCATCGCTGGATGGCCACAACTCCGCAGTATTCGCACTTGGGAGCATTAATGAAAAACATTTTATTAACCAGTCTGTCGCGTTGCTGCGGCGTAGATCTGAGAGCACTTGCGCTATTTCGGGTGGGCCTCGCAATTATACTACTCGTTGACCTGTTTATTCGTGCTCAGGATATCCTCGTGTTCTACTCCGACGCTGGCGTCCTACCGAGAGCAGCACTACTCGAGAAGATTGCTCCGCCATGGTCTGTAAGCCTTCTCCTTGCCAACGGCCAGCCATGGTTTGTAGTAGCCTACTTTGCTCTGACAGCCCTAGTTGCCTTGTGCGTACTCGTTGGATTGCGAACGAAGGCATCTCTGTTCGCGATGTGGATTCTCACGATTGGGCTGTACGACCGCAATCCAGCGACGAACCAGGCCGGCGATGCCCTGTTTATGGTAATTCAATTTTGGGGTCTCTTTCTGCCTCTTGAGAAGGTTTGGTCTGTAGACGCTGCGGCAGAAGGCGCGGCAACACCGAATGAAGCCGACCTGCGCAACTTTGCTTCACTCGGCACGTTTAGCTACCTCGTCCAAATCACTTTCTTGTATGTTATGAGCGGCCTCCTCAAAACAGGAGATGCCTGGAGAGACGGAACTGCCGTCTTCTACGCGCTCTCACTCGAATCATGGGTATCAGGTTTCGGCACTTGGCTTCGAGGATTTTCAGGATTCTGTTCGGCGGCTACCTACGCAACTATTTATTTAGAGCTGGCGGCTCCGGTATTCTTTTTTATTCCGTGGAGGCGGGACTTGTTCCGCTCCGTTATTTTTTGCCTGCTGTGTTTGATGCACATTGGTTTTGCAGCGGCCTTGCATATCTCCGTGTTCGGGCTAACTGATGTTGTGGCTCTCCTCCCCCTATTACCCGGCACTGCTTTTCTTGCCCTTCGGCATCTGCTGATCGATCCCAGCGCCAAACGTACGACCATTATTGTTCCAGCCGGACATTGTAATCAGTTGAGGCAGGCAATGATAGCAAGAGAGCTTCTACTTCCTGATTCCGTCGCAATAAGCGTTGAAGCAACGGATCCGAAAAGGCAAGGAGTCGCCGTCTCTTCCATTGGATTTCATGTCCGTGATGAACATGGAGCGCTTCATGAGAACCGCGAAGCGGTGGCAGTCCTCATGCGACTCTCAACATTAACCCGACTATTCCACCGAATTATGGGCGACCGTATTTGCGCAGCGCTGGTAACAGGCGCCTGTCGATTGTTGTCGACCCGAGCGTCCGACAAGACAAGAGTCCCTGAAACCTGCAACTGCAAGATCAGCTGGTGGACGCTGAGGGTCCGGTTCGGTCAATCCATACAACTCTACTCCCTCGCATTTATCGCCGTTGTTAACATCGAATCCACAAGGGTAGGAAGGGTGCCCGTACCTAGTTGGGCAATGTTGCCGGGAAGAGTTCTCCATCTCAGCCAGAAATGGTCTATGTTTCACTCCCCCCCCAAGAGCAACAACTGGCTTATCGTCGCAGGAATCCTCGATGACGGAACACCAGTAAACGTCCTATCGGGAACGCGCGGACCAGTTGACTTCTCAAGGCCTAGGAACGGCGAGTTCTCCGAAATATCTCTTCGGTGGAGAAGATATCACGAATGGCTACGAAAGAAGGACGAAGGTCTTGAGTATCGGCGTTTTCTCGGGCGTTACCTCTGTCGCCGCTGGAACGCAAATCAGCAAGTCAAATCAGAGAGGCTCAAGACCTTTAACTTTATACTTGTGAACGAGCCCAACCTCCTCAGTGGCAAGCCAGGGAAACAGACACGCAGTACGTTAAACGGTCATCTTTGTTACAAAGAGTAACGCCGGCAATCCGTGGTTGCGGAGCCTTTAGGCTCGCAGGATGGCTCTGGGTTCTCTCATCCGGTGGGGTCTGTCAAATGACTCGACACCCGCGACTAGCTGGCTGGAGTCCTCTCTGTTGTGGAAGGGTATAGTTATGGAATTTGCCGCGCTTGCGGGGCTTCAAGAACACCCGCCTGGTTGGTTCGATAGCCGTACTTTTCAGCTCTCCTCTTCTCCGCATCTGTCGGCCTCCACAACTGCTCTACAAAGCGTGGTCGAAGCACCCCGAGAGTATAACTATTGCTCCATTTGTTGTGTCCCCACACCATACCCCGCGGTCTTAGCCTAGCGATCAGGGGGTCTGATTTGCCGAGCAAGTCGTACGACGGTAGGCGAGAGAAATAGGGGAGCGCGCCCGCCCAGACAGCCCCGACAGCATCCCCCGGTCGTCCGTTGGCTCTAAGCCAAAGGCCCTGCTGGACCCGTAGAAACAATCCATCCTTCGCAGACCTATGGTCTAGGGTGGCCATAGAGTGTATTCGGTTGAAGAAAGCCATCGGTGAATGAGTGCTAAAAAGAGCAATTAGTAACAACGCACATCTTCCCAGCACGCGGGGTTGTCGGACCGAATCAATGAAAATCGCGACAAAGATAAAGAGGGGACACACGGCCTGAGCAAGAAAGCGGTTGGTGATTCCCGAGCGCTCCCATGTATCACCTCCGAGATAAACGGTGTACAGGGCGGCAAAACCGAATAGTGCCCAAATTGTTGCGACCAAGGTCCTGTGCCCCTCTCTCAGCACTAGAATGCTCCCAGGGATAGCCAGAACCAGGATTCCCCATAGAGCGCTGCGTAGCGTCTCCCAAAGAGCTCGACACCCCTTGGGCAACCTATCCCAAAGAGGCACACCAATCGCCTTGAGGTAGTAAGTATTAGGAAGGAATTCCCCGTAGTAGTACCACCGCCATGCAGTAACAGAGAGTTCCGTGAGAACCACGAGACTGCTCGCTACGCCAACGCTCCACCAAGAGAGCTTTCCCTGCCCGGCCCGTACACTCAGGGCACCGAGGAGAACTAAGACTGGGAGTATGCAATCAGGTCGCGAAAGGACGAGCGCCACCGACACTGTAGCAAGAAGGGAGATCTCTCGCGCCGAATTCTTGAATTCCCCAAAAGTTGCGAGGAGGCCAGCTGATAGCAAACATGCGATCAAACCTACTTCGAAGCCGTCGCTCGCCCACATAACTACTGGCCAATAAAACGCGGTCAAAATTGCAGTGAAGATTACTGCCGCGCTACTGGCCTTGAGTCTCCGTGCCAAGTGAGCAAGTACGAGAGAATTCACAAGAAGCAGAAGACCCGAAAGACCAACTACAACAAGCGAAATTTTAGCCTCCCCGATCGGAATCATATGAACAGCAGCCATGAGCAAGGTCCACAATAGATTCGTGTAGCCCTCAACTGGCGCGCCTCCAATATTCCACCGTAGCCCATGTCCCTCGGCGAGATTGCGCGCGTATCGCATGGATATCATCGGATCATCGCTTAGGCTGTAGTAGTTGGTACCGTCGATCGAGGTGTAATGAAGCAGGGCTATACTCGCATACACCCCAGCGGCTATCGCGAGGACTAAAGCTACCGCGTACGTATCTGCTCGTCGCACGAGCTTATCGAATACGGAAGTCATCGACATTAATGTGCCCCCATCCATTACTGGCTGAGTCGTTTATCTGGATGCGTGCCTCCCGACCCCGCCATGGAGAAACATCCCACTCGACCGGCACTAAAGATTCGGAGTTTGTGGCCTTTCCGTAACCTATTGATTGCCGAACAACCCGATTTTCAACCATGAGCTGGACGGATACTTCGGAAGTCCCATCTCCTGCTCCGATTAGGAATCGGATCCGCTCGCCCCGTATGATAAATGGAATCGAGCGCAAGGACCCAATAGGCGCATCTCCGCGACCTCGGAGCTGGTTACCTTCGAATGTCCCAATTAGATAGCGACCTCTCGCAAACACATTCGCTCGAACCCTCTTTTCAATAGTATCAACTGGAGTAGGTTGGCCTGAAAAAGCCTCTCCCTCGGCTGTCCAGTTTTGAAGGGTGGCTGTTTCGAAGTCTGAATTGGGAAATAGCAGTGACATCCGAGTGTAGTCGAGCAACAACCACCCCCCTACCGCGAGAATCCCCAACCAAATCAGCACCAAAAGTCCCTTCATGGTAAACTCACATACCCAAAAAGCTATTCGACAAAATCCCGCAGTTTCTTGAGGCACACGTGTTCCCTACGCCCACGCGCCACTTTATTAATCGATAGGCTATTTTACCCCAAAACCCACCAGGGCCGTCTGAGTCCACTTCTCACTGCCCGCCACACGGACCTCAGCACCGACGCTATGCCGCCCCTGCTGCAGCTTCCACGAATACCTGCCGATCCCCTCTCCAGTCTCACCCACCTGAACTCCATCAACGATCCATCGCACAGCGCTGACCGGACGCGGTGATTCAATCTCAAACGTAAGGGCTTCCAGCGAATCGGGGATACGCGGATCACGGGCTACGTTGAGGCCAGGGGTCGGCATAATGAGCCGCACCGATGAAGCTCCATCTCCTCTATTCTCAGGCGTCACACCTAGGTCATGCGATAATTCACACTCTTTGTGCGGCTCGCTTCCTTCAACGAAAGCCTCGTCGAGATGCGGGCACTCAGTCCTTGCAAGCCCGCCCGAGATCGAACAGACCGAACGATGCAGCAATGCGGGGCTTTGATAGAGGGCCTGGGACTCTCGTCTGCGGCCTAATTCTGCAAAGACGCTCCGCAACACAAGTGCTGGTCCACGCGCGCCGGTGATCTCACGCATCGAGGTGCGATTGAGGTTCCCCATCCACACCCCCACAGTAAAATCTGCATTGTATCCAATAGCCCATGCATCACGATAATCAGAGGAGGTGCCTGTCTTTACTGCGGTCTCTACCGGAAAGCGCATCAGGCCATCTGAACCGAACTCTTTGCGGCGTGCATGCGGATCCGCAAGCACATTAGTGATGATGCTACTTACTTGCTCCGAAATAACGCGCCTCGAGGGGCTGGAGCCCGGGGTACCTCCGTCTCCACTAACAACACGAAGGGGACGGAAGATGCCGCGGTCCGCGAGCGCACGGTAGCCCTGAACCAACTCAAGCAACGAAACCTCACCATTACCGAGGGCTAAACCCTCACCATAAAATTCGGGCGACTGTGTGAGAGAGCTGAAACCTACAGCCTGGAGCGCGCGGAGAAACTCCGATATCCCAGTAAACTGGATGGTTCGAACAGCCGGCGTGTTGAGTGAGTTTCCGAGCGCCTCGCGAAGTGAAATCGGTCCGTAATACATCCGACTGTAATTTCGATAGGTATGGAGCCCGGCGCCGATCGGCTGTACGAGCGGGGAGTCATCAATAATCGTCGCCGCGGTCCACCCCTTACTCAATGCGAGCGCATAGAGAAAGGGCTTCAAGGTAGAACCGGGCTGTCGCGGAGTGGTCACCGCATCGATTTGACTTGCATCACTCAATCCGAACTCGCCGGCGTTGGCCCACGCCAGCACCTCTGCACTCCGATTGTCAACGACAACCACGGCTCCGTCAGTAACATGGTGCCCTCTGAGGTCCTCCACCCGCGCCTCAAGGATCTCCTGCACACGAGACTGAAGTGCCGCATCCACGGTTGAAACGATGCGACCAACACCAAGGCCCCTCGAAGACTGCCCGTGGACGTATCGAACAAAGTGATCAGCTCGAACCGGAGGTGCTCCACGAGCGAGATTCACGCCGCCTTGGCCGATCTTATCATCTTCATTGAGACGCAAACTCCCAACCGAGACCATATGAAGTTGCAGCTCTCGAACGCTCCGCTCTGCTGCATTCGGGCGTTTGAAAAGATCCAACCGCTCCGGGGCTCGAACCAACACGGCAAGCGTAAGCTGCTCATGCGCGGTGAGTGTCTCCAGATCTCGGTCCCAGTAGTAGCGAGCCGCCTGAACAACTCCTCGACGCCTCGCTGCGAATGGCACCTGGTTGAGATAGAACTCGAGGATTTCACCCTTTGTATATCTCGCTTCAAGCTGACGAGCCTCAACACCTTCGAGCAATCGGGACCACAGGGTCCGCGGTCTCGGATGAAGCATTCGCACGACCTGCTCTGTAATGGTGCTTGCACCTCGCACGACCCTGCCTGCTTTGAGGTTCTGATATACGGCGTGCACACGCGCACGCCAATCGACTCCACGATGAACGTAGAAGCGGCGATCCTCCGCTTCGATAAAGGCGCTTTGCAACAGCTCAGGAAACTCGTGGAGGCGCCGCTGATCACCGAGGTTCCAGCGACCAGCAAACGTGTACGAGAGGGGGCGACCTACTCGGTCGACAACGTGGTATTTACTCGCGCCCTCACGCTCAGGGAGGAGCACTTCCGGTATTGGCTCCAACGAGAGGTGCACGGCGCACCAGAGAGCACCGGCGCTAAGGGCCACCCCAGCTGCAACCGCTCGGGACACCACTCGCACCTTGTTCATCACTGCAGCGCCTCAACCCGCAACGTATCAGGCGCAGAATCACCGAAAACATCGGGGTCATACATCTCCTCTGCGTGGGCTGGAAGTATGACGAATGTGCCGGCTGCTATCGCCTGGCTCACGTACGTAAGGTGGTAGTTCCCGGCGGGAAGATACTCAGCATAGAATCGAGCAGCGGAGTCGCGAAGCTCTCGGTGATAAAAGCTCCAAAAATTTCCTCCAAAATCGATCCACTCTCGTTGGTCAAACCACATTGACTGTCGTGATCCAACAAAATCTCCTTTGGCGGCATCCACCGCCGATGTGGTCGCAAGCTCGCGGTTAACCGCCTCAAGACCACCGGGTATCGGGTCGTTTACCACCACAAAATTTCTGGGAGCGGCCAGTCGAAGAAAGAGATCAACCTTCACCAGCTCACCCTGTTTCAGCGCAACTGGTGCCTTCACGATCTCCCAATCTCCGTTCCTGAGCACGCTGTACTCACGCGCAAGCTCCATTCCACTATTTGTGGGAGTAGCTTTAAGCTCCTTGGGCGAGTACGACAGGCGTCCAGTGTAGTAGAACCGCCCTTTATCCTGAGGTACCACAGAGATCTCTTCGTTCCTGCCCGCATCACTCGCCCTGAGTGGCCGACTGACTTCCTGGGCTTCACTCTGGGACCCCTTGAACGCCACGGTAGCCAAGCTCTCGCCCCCGATCCGCACCTCAAGGGAGACGCTTGGCGAGGTAGCTTCAAACCGACGGCTGTATTCCGCCAAAGCGTTGACGCAGAAGAGGTTCTCCTGGGTATTATCCCAGCGGTCTTTTCGCTCTCTCTCAAGAGAGATGGAGCGCACTATTTTTGGCACGAGCAAAGCGAGGCGCTTCGAGGTATTCCCTCGCTCGTCTCCCACACTGAGAAATGACGAGAGCACTGCACACCGAGAACGCATATTCGAATCGAGGATCCGTTGCGAGACCGCTTCAACTGGCTCGGTCAAGGTAAAGGTGCCGGCGCTCTCGTTAGCGAACGACAGTATCTGCGCAACAACATCATCGATTACTCCCGGAGCTGCGTTAAGACGCACAGCAGCCTCAAGAAAGTTCGCTTTGCCGAAGAGATTCATCTCGCGCACAACACCGCGATACCGAATCAGATCATCGTGTGAGGCCTTACCCCGACGTGCCAGTGCAGCCAGTGCCACCGCGCGCACGCTCGACTTCATCCCGGGAGAGAAAAATGTCGGAAACGCATCGTTTCGGAGGAGCGCGCTGAGATAGTTCTGCAACTTGAGCTCCTCAGGCTCGGGGATTGAGTAGCCGCGATCTCGCAGCCAGGTGAGCGCAAGAGCTGTGTAGGCACTCAAGTAGGGGCTTACATACTCATCCTGCGGCTTGTAGAAGGTCATTCCGCCGCTCGGAGCCTGATATGACGACAGGGAGGAGAGCGTGTCTCGGATAACCGTCTCTGCATCAGGCCATGAAAATTCCTTCGGTAGGTAGGCCCGGAGGGCTATCGAGTATGCTGCCATCACAGCCTTGGAGATCCGTTGCTCCCAACACCCGTAAGGATACTCTCTAAGATATGCAAAGGCGCCGTCGAGCCCACCTATAATGGACGGAGAGAGCACAACACCAACGCCACCAACGCCGGGCTGGAGATCCGCCGGGAACGCGATCGGTTCTCGTACTTCGGCACCGTCAGAAAAGCCGAACGTTGCTGCCGTTTGGAGAGCAGCTCGTTTGAGTACCGGTAGCGTTGCCACTACTGCGTCTCTATCCACCCGATCCGAGGCGCTCACGACGAATCGCGCTTCGCCACTACGCACCGCCTTGGCGGAGACGACTACGGGGTAACGCTTGAATGGTTCAGCGACGAGCGTCATCGGGGTGATAGCACCTTCAACGGCTTCTCCCTCTGTTCGCGCTTCGACCGTAAGGGTGCGAGATGAGTCAGTGCGATTCATCACGGTAAAAGTCGCGGAGAAGGTATCTCCCTCGCGCACCTGATTCGGAAGTGCCGCACGGACCTCGGTCTTTTTGTTTACGGCAAAGGAGCTGGAACCCAGGCCCATCTGATCATCTTTCGTGACGGCTATAACCAGCACCTTCCAACCGGTAAGATTGTCGGGGGCCTCGAACGTAATCGTCGCGTTGCCGTGCGCGTCCGGCTGGATCGAGGGATTCCAATAGCTCACATACTTC
This sequence comes from Bdellovibrionota bacterium, assembly GCA_044347025.1. GTDB lineage: Bacteria > Bdellovibrionota_C > UBA2361 > UBA2361 > OMII01 > OMII01. The sequence goes on along the minus strand of JBIIYC010000030.1, from coordinate 3,835 downwards.
TTGATGGAGCGCATATCGAGTTGTGAACCTCCATCACCACCCGCATTTGCCCCCTTTTTTTCGAATTTTTGACGCCCTATGAGCATCTTAATGATGTTGTAGTTCTGTACGTCGAGACCATCGAGCGAATAGAAACCCTGATATGGGTCAAAGTATGCTCGCCCCTGACGAATCAGATCAAAAACACCTTCGTCGAGAACCGTCACTGCATACTCCATCGGGTGCACAGTTCCATCATTTGAGCGAGCGGCGATATCGACCGTAACGGACTCACGCGGTCGGTAGCTCTCAGCCCGTGGCTTCACCTCGACCTGCAGCTGCTTGGCCGGATCTACAACCGAGATCTGTGCATATCCAAGTTTGAATGCGGGCTTTCCGAGATCCACCTGCCCTTCAATCGGTTTGTCGACCCGTGGGGAGACCACGGTCGCAGAGAAAAAGAACCCCGGGATATGATCCTTGGTCACTGGCACCTTCACCACAGCAGCGCTCTCCGGGAGCACCTCGGTCCATGATCGCTGGATGCCATAGCGCTCCGTTGTCAGGAGAGCGCGCGCACCTGGATACGGATTCTGAATGAGAAACGTAGCAGTCTCTCCGACCTTGTAACTCTTTTTCTCTGGTACTACCGAAAGCTCATTCCCAGTGCCAGTTTCCCATACAACATCGCCTGTGCCGGTCGCCCAACGGCTAATACTACTTTTGTGCTCCCGCCCCTGCGAGTCCCGCACCAGGGCTGATATCCGATACTCTCCGGGATGAGGTGGCGTGAATGAACATGTCGATGGCTCGGTCTGAGACAGCAATTCACACGTTTTCACCGGAAGCCAGGTGTTTTCGTATTTTGTGACATACGCATTACCGGCGCTCTTTACACGCACAGCCTTAGTCTCCTCTCTCTCAATCGCTATCGAGAACGGGACACCCACGAGGGTTTTGCCATCATCACTAACAACGACCCCCTGTGCACTCGCATCTTTACCAGACGACAAGAGCCATCCACCATGCGTTACGCCAACATATCGGTCGCGTCCAACAAAGCGGGTCCTGGTTGATGATGCTACCGACTTGCCTCGATCATCTCGGACTGCACTCTCAACAACAAGATCTCCATAGACAATATCAGTCGGAGGGATCGAAATCTGCACGGTCTTGTCACCACGTGCATCGAGCCTGTCCTCGCTCTCATAAATCTGCTTTTCGCTGCCAACACTCGACTCGAAGTAGAAGCTCTCAAATCGAGGCTCTGCTGGTGTAAATTGCGCTCCCCGGACAATCGCGGTCACACGCACCGCAGCATCCGAGTACGGGCCACCCGCATGCAATCGAGCCTGTGTCGTCGCCTGAACGTCAGAGCCTGGTCGCGCCGTCGCGCCAACCAGCTCTGTCTGAACTCGGAAGGATGCGGGTGTAAAGTCACTAATAAGGACTCGCATCGGCTCCCACCGAGTTTTGGAGAAGCTCGATGTCAGTCCAAACGTATACCATCCCACGGCAGCCTCAGACCTAGTGGTGAAGCTGCCAGCAAATGAGCCGAATTCGGATAAGGTTATCTCTGGAACCTCATATACAACTTTTCCCGTTGGATCGGTTACTTCAAGTTTGTATCGCTCTCGTGGGGCCGGGACTAAGGTGTCGTTGTTCTGATTACGAACCCAAAGACTAAATTGAACGGTATCTCCCGCCTTGTAGAGTCCCTGAGCTGTGGTGCCCCACGCGTGAATGTGGCCGTATCGATTGGTCATCTGCGGATAGACCTCGCCTGCGTACACCTGGAAGTCCCATCCTATCGGAACCAGCGCGAGGTCTCCGCCCTTCTCCACCCGAACGATAAGCTTTGGCTTACTGTTCTCCCACTGGTAGAGGAGATTAAGGTCGGGGTCGAGCGTGTCGGTGCCAGCAAGGAGCGCTATCCCCTGCCGGTCAGTAGTTCCATGCGCAAGCTCTTTGGGGGTCGTACTCAGATTGGTCAGGGTGTCGGTCACGATGGATACCTTCGCATCAGCGATCGGCTCACCTGTTGCCAACGACGTAACCCACACCGCTGAGTTGAAATGACCCAACTTAACGTGGACCGCATACGGGGTTACTTGTGACAGGAACCATTTCGATCCCTCACTTGTCTTGGGCTCTGTCGAGAGAGTCCCCTGCACTACTCCGGAGTTTCCGCGAAGCATTCCCCGCACATCGATCGGAAATGGATACGCAACGTCTTGAGCGGAATACGGCACTATAGTTTGAGTTTGTTCACCCTGGGTTCCAGCACTTGTGAGGGTCTGATAGCGAAGCTTGAGAGAGGAGATGTTATTAACGATAACGGGGAGCTGCGAATCGGTTCCACTCTCCAGAACTGATATCTGATTATCAAGCACATACCGAGCCGGTCGGTGATCCGTTTCAAATGTCACCGCAAGGTCGGCGTTTAGTGAACGGCCAAATTGATCACGAACGGTCGCTGCGCTAGCTTGAAGAGAATATGTAGCCTTAGCCTTCAATCCGTACGGCAAGCTTACAGCGAATCGCTCACCTTTTCGGTAAGGCTGACCTAAGCGGGAGTATGAATAGACATCGCTCCACGGATCAAAATCGGTTCGTCCACCGCGAAAATCCGGCTTGGAGACGAGTCCGTCTTTGATGCTGTCCTTCAATACTGGCGAGCTAAAAAGCAGACTTATCGCGTTGAGGGGATCACAACGAAGCCCCTTTTTACGCGGCGCGCCCGGCGTGGCTGCAGGGATCTCAATCGGCGCTCCCTTGGTATTCATGCACGATACACCAAGGAACGCGAACGCCGGGAGAGTAGCGAATCTTACAATCGTACGATCTTCGATTCCTGGGGCATCACCAACCAGTCCACGCAATCCTGGCTGTATCTTGAGCTGAAACTCTGAGGCTGCAGGAAGCTCCGTTCTTGGTGTGAGTACCCAGCGAAGCCCCTTTTGCTCTACCGCCTCTTCGGGAGTTACAGATTCGTCTGGACCGGGTGTCATCTCTGCGATTACCAGCTCCACTGGTGTTCGGGCCGAATCCTGCAGAACGATCCGCTCGGCGAGTGCCTCGGCGGAAACCTTCTGATTAACAGACACCCCAATGACCGGAAGTCCTGGTGAGTTCCACGTCTTAAACCACGACTCTGTTACCTGGGGCCGAGATGTAGTGAAACTCTGCTCGACAGCCTCGGGAAGGACAGGTCCGCGGGTTGTATCAAACGCTTCCGGAATTCTGATCCGATACGAGGTAGCGACCTGGGGAAGTGCCTTTTGAGAAAGGTTACACGCCAGGGCACTTGTATTAATCCAGCGCCATTCACAGTTGAGCTTTGGCGATATCTCGATCCCGATCTCTCGCTCACTTCTCTCCATGCGCCCCAGCGGCACAACAGGACGACTGAACTGGAATACGATCTGGCTTGGTGGTTCAACATCGTGCCCCGAGGGACTCACCCCAATCAGGGTAATCGCGTCATTTCGCGGGGATTCCGCACCAACATCGGAGATAGACGGTCCCGCAAGGACGTTGAGGGCCAGCAGGGAGAGGACCAACGCAGTGCGATTCATGTTCATAGATGTTACCTCGGAGTAGCGAAAAACGCGGAGCCTCGTACGAGCGGAAGGTCGGCCTGCAGATTGCCGCCTCATCGTATCGTGCTCGAATTAACTTTCTTTGCGACGAGGCGATTGTCCCTGTCGTTCAAGCTCAAACGGATACGGGGTTAATTTATGTATCGTGCCTTCCGGAACCGTTTGTATCGAGCGGATGAATCGAGGGAATGTCTCGTAGAATTCCTGAACCACCTCAAAAATATCGCGCGCATCAGTAAGCTCAATCTCCACCT
>JBIIYC010000144.1:0-6756 GCA_044347025.1 Bdellovibrionota bacterium | reverse complement strand
ATATGGGATTTTCGGATCTACGGATAGCAAACACTCGACTCAACGAACTCCTTGCCTCGGGTGAGCGAGATATTGGGTACCTGTGCGAGATGCTTGATCTTACCCCCCTAGGACTCTGGGCGCTCTTTAAGCGAGAGCCTCGCCGTACGGATTGCGTTGCATCCGATACATGCAACGCTCCGCTCGGGTCACGCGACATCTCCTACCGAGAACTCAATCCCTTATTTGATTCCCCGCTGATTGAGGCATTAGTGAGACGCGGCGCGTCATTAGAGGAGATCGGACTAACGTGTTTTGAGGGAACAACGCGAGAATACGCGCGACAGCAACTCGAAGCTCGGAATCTAAATGCGATGCGCACTCGACAGCGTAGGCTGCGACGTCAAACAACTGGGGTCGAGACAGATGCACCGGAGACAGCGAGGCGGGACCTGGTTGAGCTTCTGGCCACGCGAGCGCTCACAGGCTCGACAGGCTACCACCGCTCGGCGATTGCTCATCACTTAGAACCCGGCAAACGCCACGCGATTGAAACCCTCGTCAAGATCTATCGTGCTGTCGAACAAGGCCGAGAGCTCGGTTGGAGTCTACCACGAATGGCCAAGGAGGCGGGTGTCCCATATCCAACCCTCTATAACGCCCTCCGTTCGGGACCATTCCCTGAATTCTTTACGACCCGCAAACATTCGGGACACCTCGATTATGCGGCACTCACGCCTAAAGTTACTTCATGCTTTGAGCTCGGATTCTCACTACGCGCTATCGAGAGGTTTCTTGGGTGCCGAATCACGCTCGTGGAGGTTACGGGACAGGGCGGTGCTAGACAGGATTATCATCGTGCATCTCTGGTCTACGAGGCAGAGGATCTCGGGTACACCGCTCAAGAAACCGCGGAGCTTCTTGGCACCGAACTGTGGCGAGTGCTTAACGCGCTTACCGCCCGGTCGCAACTTGAGCCGAAGATCATTGAGGGGCTTCGCCTGCTATTTGACGATCCGACGATAGACCGGCCGTATCGACTCCCTAGTGGGATTTAACATTATCATCGATGATAGCTGATGCTGTTTCGATAATCTCTGATGAAGCAACGCTCGAATCAGCCACTTTTCTCTCAGGTCCCTTCTCAAGGCCAACTAAGATGAGAATATGGTGGGGATTAATGTGGAGATACGAGCAGACCGCTTGAAATGAGAAGATGTAGTCGTCTTCTTTACTCAAGAAGTATTCCTTAGCGCGCCGCGAATTCTCATCGTTTCGATTCATGTCGGAGATAGCGTTCAGCAAGATCGCTCGCAGCAAACTCTTCTCCGGTATCGGAAGGTCTCCTGCATCACTATCGTCGAAGGCGGTGTATATCGCTGTATTTCGTTTATCGCGTGTTCCCATAGGTACTGTCTAAGATGCGCTCCTGTACGGGAGGGGTTTCGTCTCATTCTCCCTATATTTGTGTGACGTCTAGTTTCCGCCCCTCCTTAACGGCGTGCGTCCAAAATGCCGCTACGGCGGTTTAGCCTACGACCTCAACGGACCTGCGATAAGGGAGTTAGCACTCAAGTGGCTGTTTGGGGTCATTCGGATTCCCCTGTCACACCTTCCTCTCAAGAAACAGGTCCCATTTGCCGACCAGTGTACATGCGGAAGAAGACGGATTTTTTCCCGCGCTCGACAACCTGTTCAGGATGCCAAGGAGGGCAGCATGAGAGTTGAACGACCAAGCGTATTCGCCGTTACATCGATCCATGATCGTCACGGTCGACGCATAGCCCAATACCTCGTCGATAAAGCACAGGACTCCCTTAACCGAGAGGAGCAACAGCCACAGCGGGATGCCGCACAGGAAGAAGCGGTCATTCTCGCTCGGCCAAACGACGAGCCAGAGAGAGATGCAGAGGCTCAAGGGAGCGATTCCCAAGCAACGGCAGGAAACCTACTACACATCACTGCGTAGCGAGCAGTTTCGTTGCTAGCGGTTTGTGGGGTCTTTGGGGGTTTGCGTATTTGGCAGACGAACAACTCTGCTTCTAGTCCGAGTCTCGACATGCATCCAGGCGTGCACGACCAGGCAAACAACTGTACCCACTCGAAACCGCGATGAGACACTATTCAGTGACTACGGGCAAGCTCGGCTTCAATAAGTGAGCGAGCCTTCTCTAGCAATGCTTGCTCCCCGAGCCCTAATTCGGCGACCGAAATCACACCCCAGGGGGTATCAATTCGCACCTCAATGCCCTCACGAAAGGGTCGTTTAATAAACGTGGCGAGAAAGGATCGTCCCTGAACTTCGATCTCGCGCGTCCAGCACTCGTCCGACACAGCAACGCTCCTATTCCCACTCAATCGTCGCGGGAGGCTTACTTGAGATATCTAAAACGACTCGATTTACACCGCGAACTTCGTTCACGATACGATTGCTAACCCGCCGAAGAAGCGCCTCTGGGAGGTATGCCCAATCGGCAGTCATTCCATCTTCCGAGTGCACGGCTCGAAGTGCAACGGCCTCGTCGTACGTCCGGCCATCTCCCATGACCCCGACACTCCGCACCGGGAGCAAGACGGCGAACGTCTGCCAGAGTGATGGGTACAACCCTTCGGCACGAATCTCTTCAAGGAAGATATGATCGGCTTCCTGTAGCACACGTACACGCTCCGGCGTTACTTCACCCAAGACTCGAACTGCAAGCCCAGGTCCCGGAAACGGCTGTCGCTGGAGGATCTCCTGTGGCATATCAAGCTCACGACCGAGCGCTCGAACCTCGTCCTTAAAAAGCTCTCGAAATGGCTCAATCAGCGAGAATTTGAGACCTTCAGGCAAGCCGCCAACGTTGTGGTGGGTTTTGATCGTAGCTGATGGCCCCTTCACGGATACACTCTCGATTACATCAGGATACAACGTTCCCTGCACCAGGTGTGTTGCCGATGGAATTGCTTGCGCACGCTCCTCAAACACCTCAATAAATATCCGACCAATGATCTTTCGCTTCTGCTCCGGATCCGTCACACCGCGGAGACCGGCGAAAAAGCGCTCTCGCGCATCAACGAGCTCTACATTGAGGTCGAGCGCTTTCAGCCGCTCCATCACGGTAACTGCCTCGTTTTTTCGCCCTAATCCTGTATCGACGAAGAAACAGTACAAACGATCCTTGAGCGCTCTCGCCACTAAAACAGCAGCAACAGTCGAATCAACACCTCCACTCAGAGCGCAGATCGCCTGCCCACTCTTCCCTACCTGGGCTGAGATCTTACTAATCGACTGGTCGATAAAGTTTCCTGGGGTCCAATCACCCTTACATCCTGCAATACCGTGCACGAAGTTTCCGATAATGGTTTTACCTTCTGGCGTATGAACGACCTCTGGATGGAATTGGAGTGCAGCCATCTTCCGCTTTGGATCAAACATAGCTGCAACCGGCGCGCCAACGCTTGACGCCGATAGAGAGAACCCTTCGGGAAGCTTTTCGACGTGATCACCGTGACTCATCCACACCGCCAGCCGCTCACCCTTTGGCCACGAGGCAAACAGCCCCGAACTCTCCTCAACGCATATCGTCGAGGGGCCATACTCTCGCGAGGCCCCCCTGCCGAGAGTTCCCCCGAAGTGATGCGCCATTAACTGCATCCCGTAGCAGATGCCGAGCATAGGAAGAGGCACCGAAAACCATGCCCGATCAAAAGCCGGTGCATCTTTATCGGTTACACTCGCTGGCCCTCCGGAGAGGATGATTCCTTGCACATTCGAGAGATCAACCTCCGAGGGCTTGAGCGTACAGGGACGCACCTCGCTGTACACCTGCAACTCCCGAACTCGCCGAGCAATAAGCTGTGTGTACTGAGAGCCAAAATCGAGAATGAGAATCACACGCACCCCTCAAAATATAAAACTTTGTTTCGCATGAAAGGGTTGTCGCGCCCCCTGCTTGGCGCTAGATCCTAGCCGGGCAGATGCTTGGCTGTAAACGGGAATTACCTGAAATTAAGGGTATTTTCTGAAAACAGCACTGCGGCGGCCGGGGCCCAATCCTCCTTGATCGCGCCACGCCCTTTGGAGGCATCAAGTATCCAGCGCCACTCGCCGATACCTCCCTTTGAACCCTTGTGGCTTACCGCAACGAGCATCAGGATTTTATGAAGATCGCCTCCTTCAATGGTTTTCTCGCCGCGTTTATTACCGTCTCGGCGCTTACAGTGGCACGCCCCTGCGCTGCGGACTTTATTCAAACGATGAGTTCAGGCGTATACCAGAGCACAGACGGAAAAGCGAAAGTGGTGCTTGGAAACAATGACGGGGCGCAAGGGATATTTGTGGCGTACGTCAAGGATGGAATTCCACCCCAGGAATTTAACATTGAGAAGATCCCTGCCTCGGATGCCGCGCACATCTTCATCAAGTTTGATCCTGCTCAGGAAAATGGATATTCCGAGGCGATTATCGGAGACCGCTCGTATTCGATAGCGGGCAACGCGACCTTCTCGCTCGGAGACGGAAACACTACCGTAAATATCGACAACACTAATCCGTATCTTACAGTAACCCACCGAGAGGCGGGGAAGGATGGGGAGTCTCTGCTCGGGTTCTACGGCATGACACCAGTCGTTCAGGGAAATGGTAACCTTGCTACGATTCTCACCGCTAATCAGCTCAATCCCGAGATCGCGCGCGTTATCAAGCCGTACGTCGTGAAGTCCGACGGCTTGTTTTTCAACGATAAGGCGGTCGAGACTCCAAGTCTCGGCATCTACGTAAAGCGTGAGCACGAGTGCCTCAAAGGTTCCACTCTCGTGCTCACATCGGCGCAACTCAAGCAGATTCAGACCGCGAATGGGCCAGATCAAGCGAAACTGATGGACCAGTTTCTGCGCGATAATGCCAAGAGCACCCCAACCAAGGGTCTCCTCGTTCTGCGAGCAGACCCCTCATCGCCGGTGGTGATGCTCAATATCGCCGATAAAAACGTTGTAGATCTACGAGCGATAAAGAGCGCTTCAGCCGCCCGAAAGATCTGCGTTCTCTCGCCAATCGGCTAGGCTTCACCGTCATTGACGGGAGTCGGTTCTCTTGATACCCTCCCGATATGTTCCGTGCATTCGTTCCATCATCGGCATCTTCTGCTGCGCTCCGCACGGCGCTCATCTCCATTATTTCGATTTGATCGGAAATTGCTGTCGGCGCAATCGACGGCGATTTCCCAGAACCCCAGCCATCAATCCCCGTTGATACGTACCGAGCGCGCAATATGCTCCTTTGTTCTGACCGATCTCTATGCTCTCTGTTCCATCCCCCCTCTCCCTTGCTACAACCACCAACGCTGCCTCAGTAGCTCACCAATTGACTGAGCTCTCTCTGATGCTTCGACCAATTATGGAACGAGCAGGACTCGCGCTCTCGTTCTCCGCTCTCTCGTCCCCACACGTGGTAGTGGTGGACGCCACGCAAAATCCCACCAGTGCGTATAAAATTCGGGGAGCCCTCGCCGCACTCTCCATAGCCCGAAGGCAGGGAGCTCATTCGGTCTGGACCGCATCTGCCGGCAACCACGGAGCTGGAGTCGCCTATGCGGCGAAACTTTTGGGAATGACCGCCACCATCTACGTCCCAGAGAATGCACCACAGGTGAAGGTTGCCAAGATCGAGCACTTCGGCGCTACCGTTATACGTACCGGATCGAGCTTCGATGAGTGTCTCACCTATGCGAAAGCCGATCAGAAGGGACGCCCGGATACACCCCGTTTCGTACATCCATTCGATGACCTCGCCGTCGCCGCAGGCCAGGGCACGATCGGCCTGGAACTGCTGGAGCACGCCGCCCTGCGGTGCGCACAACAGAACTTTTCATCCGTTAGGATCTTCCTCCCGATTGGTGGTGGAGGATTAGCTGCCGGCGTAGCAAGCGCGGTAAAAACCCTGTGGCCAGCGTGTCTTCCACCACCGGAGGTCGTCGGTGTCATCGACGAGGGCTCTCCTGCCTCCATGCTTGGCATGAGCTTCGGGCGCCCTATTCACGCCGTTCCCGATACGATCGCCGACGGGACTAAGGTAGCACGTGTGGGCGAGACATTCCTCGACGTCGCTCATCTCGTTGATACCGTGATGCTTGTACCCCATGATGCACTGGTCGACACGATGCACAGGTTTTACCAGGTAACGGGGCGAATGATTGAGCCCTCCGGCGCATTAGCTCTGACCGCGGAGCGATTAAGTCGCTACCACGACCTCTTTAGAGATGGAGGCAAAGCGCTCTCGTTACCGATCGTATCCGGCACCAATGTTGATCCTGATACATTTACCGATACGGTATCACGCCCCACGCGAGTAAACTCAGAGTCTCATGTGCGCTCTGCCTATGATGTGCGTATACCAGAGGAGGCAGGGCAGCTCCTCCACTTTCTTCGCACGGTGGCGCCGTTTAACATCACCAGCCTGACATACAAGCAGACCGTCGGACGAGATCTGGGTAGTCTCCGCGTCGAATTCGAGCTTGAGCATCATCAACACACCCAGCTTCGAGCTGCCCTGGATGCCGACTTTCCCGGCAGTTGCGAGCTCTCGAACGGCGAGCAGATGCTATTCAGTAACGTCTCTCCGATCGCGTCTGAGTACCGGGATGATGTAATTACCCTCGACGACACACCAGGCAGCTTCCGCGCACACATCGAACAGATACGTGCCGCAGGAAACCTTGGCTCGGTTGGCTTCCTGTATTACCGGAAGCCTTCAAGGCCGGGATCGCTCAGTCAGGTGGTGCTTGGACGGAGGTAGCG
>JBIIYC010000028.1:0-21683 GCA_044347025.1 Bdellovibrionota bacterium | reverse complement strand
CGGCTCGTCTCAAGCCCCCATATCAATCCGGAGGCCGTGTTTGCTTCCAGGGATTCGCACTACGTTGGGGGCGTTTAGGGGGTTATACCGCCGTGCGTGGAGACCCTACGAGAATATCGTAGGGTGGATCACACCCAATTCTTCAGAAGAGTGTCCGCATCAACCACCCGATCCCCCGAAATGGAAATGCGATAATATCCGCGAAATCGTCCGTAACGGTCCGGGAAGGTGCTCCCTCTAAGGGGCCCTGAAACTGCTCTCCGGCGTGAGAGTCGCTCGTCACTGTCACAGAGGGATCCCGCATCATCGCCCGCTCATCCATGAGCCACGGGTCTTCCAATGGAGCTCGGCTCATATCCTCCGGTGGTTCAGCTACAACGGGCGGTTGTGCACTACAGCCAACCAACACCGAGAGAAGAAGCCCCGCCGGCACCCTGCGGAGATACTGAGGCTGGCAGCCCACCCCAAGAGAGGGGATTCGGTCACTCATGTCACGTTCGTCGACATTGGAACTCTTGGTTGCCATGAGTTGTACTATGCGCCGCATGACAACATCCAAAGCTGTTAGCTCTCATGGTGCTGTCGCTGTGACCACAGCGACCTACGAGCATCTAACTCAGCAATTATTCAAAGCGCAGTGCGTCCAGGGTCTCGATGCGTGAGGCGCGCCATGCTGGTGCGACCCCGAACACAACACCAACTAAAAGAGCGAGACCGAACGCTGGGACCACGATCCAAATCGGCGCCCGCATATCGAACGAGGGAAAGAAAATATGTAAGGCGTAGGTAAGAAGCGTCGCTCCGCCCACCCCCATACCACCGCTGAGAATAGAGAGCCCTGCTGCCTCGGCCAGAAACTGCTGGAGTATGTCACGCCGTCTAGCTCCGACGGCGCGGCGGATACCGATCTCTTGTGTCCGTTCAACCACGGAAACCCACATGATATTCATGATGCCAATGCCACCCACAAGCATCGAAATCGCTGCAATGGCCGCTAATACGTAGGTCAACATCGTCAAGATTGTATTAAGGCTTTCCATCATCGAAACCTGGGTAATGACCGTAAAGTCCTCTTCTCCATCACGCCGCTCCCTGAGAATGTCGGTAATCTCGGCGACCGCATCGTCGATGCTCCCTCGAGATGATGCTTTGGCGCGAATACCGAAAAGCTTATCGTCATTATATAGTTTGAGAGCAGCCTCTGTGGGAATGAACCCCAGTTCGTCGAAGTTCAACCCAAGCTTGTCACCCATCGGCGCAAGGACACCGACGATTCGGAACTCACTTTCGTTGAGCTTCACAGTGCGACCGATTGGATCCTCATCCCCAAAAAGCTCTTGAACAACATTACGGCCTAAAACAACGACCCGGCGTTTGTACTCATCCTCCTCTCGGGTGAAATATCCGCCACGACCAATTGCAATGGAGAGGATCTCGGGGAATCGATCGTTCGTTCCGAACACCGTGATGTTACTGATTGAGTCCTCGTGCCGAACTGAAACAGTGCCCAGCACGAGTCCTGAAACAGCCTCGACGTTGAGTGCCTTACGCTCAATTGCGGCAACATCAGCGGTTGTCATCTTCCGCTGCGCGGCTCCAACCGGCGGACCCATATGCGTCTTGCGGTCTGACTTTCCGGGTTGAATAACGATGAGATTAGACCCGAGGCCTTCAAACTCCTGCATTACATAGTTCTTCGCGCCCTGTCCAAGCGACACGAGGAGCACTACCGATCCCACTCCAATGACCATCCCCAGAACGGTAAGCGCTGTGCGTAGCTTCTGCGCTACTAACGATTCGATGGAGAGGCGGACAATCTCTTTATACTGCACCGCTGTCTCCGATCAGAACACCGTCCCCTAACACAAGTTTGCGCTTCGCTCGTTCGGCGATTGAAGGGTCATGAGTCACCATAATAACGGTTACTCCTTCACTGTGTAGCTTTTCAAAGAGGGCCAAAACCTCTTTACCACTCTTCGAATCAAGATTCCCCGTTGGTTCATCAGCAAACAGGACCCTCGGAGCGTTCACGAGGGCGCGAGCAATGGCGACTCGCTGTCGTTGCCCTCCGGACAGCTGGTTCGGTAAATGGTGCATTCGATCTTTGAGACCTACGGTGGAAAGGGCTGCCTCTGCTCGCGCTCGCTGCTCGGAGTCTGAAAGCGCGCGCTCGTAACTTGAGGCATAGACCATTGGCATCATGACGTTACGGAGCGCCGAGGCACGAGGCAAAAGATGAAAGCTCTGAAACACGAACCCCATGAACTTGTTGCGAAGCTGCGCTCGCGCATCGTCTGACATCGCTTCCGTCGGTGCATTCTCCAGGAGATACCCGCCCGATGTGGGCTTATCAAGCAGACCAAGAATATAAAGGAGCGTTGACTTTCCACTGCCAGACGCCCCGGTAATTGCGATAAACTCCGCCCTGTCGATAGACAGGGAGAGATCCCGAATAGCAAAAATCTCTTCCTCACCGCGCCTGAACACCTTACTAATACGTTGCAGTGAGAGTAGCGACATAGACTATGAGCGTGTAGCCACAACAGCCAAGCCATCGCGGAATTCGACCTTCTCAGATGGAAGCGCAACCTCCTCCCCATCGGAGAGTCCACTAAGCACTTCCGTCAGCGTATAACCCGAGATCCCGGCTGTGATCGGGGTTTTCACGAGTCGATCGTCGATTAAACGGTAGACATAACGGCCCTGCCCTCGGCCAAGCACAGCTTTTGATGCGATGGTGAGAGCGGTATCTTTCGTGGCAGTGACAATATCGACATCTGCCGAGGCTCCTGCGGGAAGCAAGATTCCCTCGCTCTCCACAGTCAATTCTATCTCAGAGGTTCGATCCTGCTCTCGAATCGTGCTCACATACGGAACCACCTTGCGCACCACTCCGGCAAACGGCTCTCGTCGGACCGCCAAGATCTTTATGCGGGCAGGCAATCCAACTTTAACTTTCGGTAGATCCACCTCATCTATCTCAACCCGAACATAGCGGGGCTGTACATCGACCAAACGGATCGGCGCCAACGGTATAACAGCTGTTATCTGAGAGAGCTGACCCACTTCCAAGTTCTGCTCGGCAACAATTCCATCAAAGGGAGCCCGAATTAAACTTTTGTCGAAGGCTGTGACAGCGGCATCATATGTGCCCTGCGCTTGAATCACGTTACTTCGGGACGCTGCCTGAGATTGGCTAAGTCGCTTAGCCCGCTCAAGCTCCTCTTCAGCGACGTTAAGACGCGACCTCAAGTCTCCATTTTCAATCTCTGCGAGCACATCGCCCTGCTTGACTCGCTGCCCCAGGTGCACGCTGACCTCTTTTACGCGCCCAACCGCACCGAAGGCTAATTCAGCGATCTGCTCGGCTTTCACCGTTCCAGAGTTAACGCCGGTTACCGTCGCCTCGACTGAGCCACGAGAGGCACGAACAACAGCCACCTCCGGCTTTGCCTTGCAACCCGCACAGCAAAGGGATCCTGCCAACACAAGCATCCGAACGACATGAACGCCGTGCACGAACATCTCTCCCCCTTTGCCTTATCGGCTTATAGGCAATTTTTTACTGCATTGAGAGCTGCAGCGTAATCGGGCTCCTCCGCGATCTCTGTGACGTAATCCACATGGACAACTTTGCCATGCTTGTCTGCAACAAAAACGGCCCGTGCCAAAATTCCGAGCTCGGGCAACTCAACACCGAACGCCTTGCCGAATGTGCGGTACTTGTAATCACTGAGGCTGACTACTCGAGACACGCCCTCAGCCGCGCACCAGCGCTTTAAGGCGAACGGAAGATCCCGGCTTACCGAGGCGATAACAACGTCCTCAGAAAGCGCAGATGCCTCCTGGTTAAATCGTTTGGTCTCCACTGCGCAGACCGGCGTATCGATACTTGGGATGACCACGAGAACAAGCACCTTGCCCGCAAACGAAGCATTCGTCACATCAGCGAGATCAACTCCCGATAACGTGAACGCCGGAAGCGCAGCTCCCTCGACCACCGCGTTGCCTTCGACAGCTTTCGGGGTTCCTCGCATCGTGATGATCGTATTGCTCTTTGCCATATCTGTTCTCTCATTCCTAATAGATTGTCTAGCAGGGTGGTGAAAAAAGGTTCCGTAGTGAGCATTGTGAGAGTTTTGACGAAACAAGGCGGAGATGACGAAAAAACCGGAGGCGTATCCGCAGAGATACGTTGAGGATTTTTTCGGCGGCTCCAACGAAGTTGCAGTCAAACTATCGAAATGCGCAACAGGAAGTCTTTTTTCACCACCCTGCCAGTGGTGTCAGTTGTACTACGCAGCTCCATCACCTCACAACTCCAAGCTACCGGGCGCTGCCCGAAGGCACCGGAACCTACGACAATCAGACACCTTCCTCATCGATGGCGCTCGGTCGCGTGTTTTCAATGGGTTACCCCGGGTTGCCACGCTTACATCAAAAGAATACATCGAACCCACCACAGTGGCATCTAACTTGGTGAGGGCCACTACGACTTGGTGAGGGCCACTACGATTCGTACGGCATACACCACATGAAGCAGATCACCCCCCACACACCAGATCCTGGTTCAGCGACAACAAGGCAACACTCCACTGATGCCGGCCAGAGCGCCGCGCACTCCGATTCTTTCGCAAGCCTGCAAAGCCCCGGAGTGGTGGATACGACCTCCGCTGAGATCCCCCAACACTCTGCGCAATCAGTGTATAAAAAGCATGCCGAGCGCGGACCGATTACGATCGGCGACACGGTGATGCGCGTGCAAGTGCAATAGGAGCGACCTATGGAGTCTCCAGCTACCACAGAGGAACCGAAACTGTGTCGAGTGACTCTCGAAGGCCCAGCTTCTCGCGCACCGAGGCGCGGATTCCTATCCCTCTGTCGAGCGTCACGCTCGGAATGGCGACGACTCACTCTTGAGCTGCGCGTGGGCAGCGAGCGGTGTCCCAATTGGGACCATGCGAACCTGTGCCTAACTGCGATCCAAGATCTAATAATATTAAGCGATGGGCTGATGACGGACGATGTTGTTAAGGCACTCCGTACCCACATGGACGTAACTTCGTACGAAACTTTCCGCCGAGCCCCCAAAAGCTAAGAAAGCGAGACACAACCGCTTCTCTGCTACGGAAGCAGAGAGAAGGTTCTGCCTCGCTGCCCTGGGTCGATTAGCAGCACTGGCCGCTAATTCCACACCGATCCGGCGCTAGGCAATCTGTGAATACAGGCGTCAGTGTAATGGTAAGCTTCCCTAAGACCCGATTGGCCGAGCCAATCGCATATCGGGCTATTGAATCCCTTTGATACTCAACCATTACTGGCAGCTCTCGTTCCGCTATTACCGGCTCCGTATGACGAATGATCGACGCTATCTTCGAGGCCGTTAGTCCGTGTTCGATATCGCTGGCGACCCAAAGCTGCAGCGCACAATACTCATCTCGCCTGCGTATTCCGCCACAGTCGAAAAAGTCTTTTGATACGACTCCAACCTCCGTGACATGATAGTGAGCCGGGACTATCGAGCCATCCGGGAGAATAACTTCAACCCGTGAATCACCTGCTGCCGCCAGAACGGTCTTTAATTCAGATATATTCATTACCCCCTCACGACGCAGACGACCTGCGGTGAAAACTTAGTTTTTATGATCTTGGGACCCCTCGGAGCCTAGCGCAACGTCCCAAGCGATACAACCACTACCGACATACTGCAATCACCTCGGGCACAGATTACCGCGTTAGTTCTTTATCCGAACCCTGGCGCGCCCAGAGTACTCAAGCACACGAAACCATCCGTCCTCACACTGCATCTGCTCCTGAAAGGTCGACGTCCACGCGGCCCTACGAATCCCCGAAAATGCATACACGACTGCGATTCGACACGGCCCACCAGTGGCCTCGTCAACAAACGATCCCCTATATTCGCATTTGAATCCGGTCTTCACTTGAGTACACCTCAGACGAGATCCCCACGAATCAGCATAGACGATATTTTTTCGGGAAAATATTTTAATGCGAAACGCTCGAGGCTCAACCGCTGGAATACCCAACTCAGCAACCGCCGTGGGCAGTGAGTACCCATCACTATCTTGATAGTAGGTGAGCAGAAACTCTTGGGCTGGGGCCACGAACGTCTGAGCCTCTGCCCGACACGAGACAAGAGCAATTATTCCCATCAACAACTTCTTCACAACCGCACCCTCTGTCACCTCTCGAAGCCATCTCGAGAGCCATCTTCACCAGTAATAAGACCTTCGGAAATAGGGGCGAAAAACTCAAGATTTAGGGGCTTTTTCGCCATTTTCAGATCGACGTATCAGTTGTTTATCGCCACGCCCAGAATCTATGACTCCGAACGAGACAGATCCTAAAGTGCTACACTTAATGGTTCGCGCCGCAATTGCTCGAAAGACGCCATTAATTCCTCACAATAGTCACTTTTCGTATTACATGAACGTGCCGCTTGTGGCGTCGCAGCGATCTCAGGATTGGCAGGGAGGCACGAATGAAGGTTGTCGACGGTTCTAGTGGAGGCTCGAGAACGAGGTCAAGGAGCGTAACGGCCCCCATGATCGAGCAGCCCATTATAGCCAACCACCAGAGCGTATCGGCTTGCTTACGTGTTTCAGTCCGGTGCTAGAAATCTCGAATGGCCAGTACCGCAAGGATGGCTAGCCCCACGACGATCGTGAATGGAAGTCCAACCCGAACAAAATCTCGGGTCTTGTACCCGCCGGCCCCTGTTACCAAAAGATTCGCGCGGGAACTTGTCGGAAACATAAATGCGAGCGAACTTCCAAGAGTAACGGCGATGAGAAGCGCCGCCGGAGACGAGCCGTTCTGACGCCCCAATTCAAGCGCAATAGGACCCAAGAAAATGACACCCACCGAGCTGTCGATAACCTGACTAATAACACTGCCCAGAATCATAAAGAGCAGCGCTAGCCCGAGCGGTGGCACCGTTTCGACAACGTCCTTGAAAAATGGAGCGAAATTAGATGCCGCAGCCACGTGCTCTACCGCATGTCCTAGCGGAATCATGAGCGCAAGCAGGAACACCACGCGCCAATCAATCTCCCGATACACCTGCTCCATCGAAATTGCGCCGGTAAACACCACCATGCACGCTGACAGAAACGCCGCCTCATGGACCGGGATGTCAGTTATTAATGGAATACAGACAAGCATCAACAACGAGACAATTGCATAGAGTGAGGACCTTGAGAGCTTGGGGGTCTGTCTGTGCTCCGACAGTAGGATGATGTCCGGATCTTTTGCTAACATCGGAATGCTCTTGCGGGGCCCCTGCACAAGAAGCGCATCACCGTATAGAAGTGGAAGTGCCGACGAGAGGGACAGCAGCGGTTTTCCGTCTCGCCAGAGCGCCAGCACCTGACAGCCGTATTTCTCGCGAAAGTGAAGATCCGCGAGGGTCTTGCCGATGAGTTCGGAACGAGGGGTCAGAATCAACTCAACAATCCCAACGTCTGCAGACTCGATCTCTGAGGAAGCCGCCTCTGCCTCGAAGGAGAGCGCACTCAACATCTCTCGGCGGTGCGCTTCTTCCGGGGTCCCACTCACTAGGTATCGCTCACCTTCACGAAGAATATGATCAGCAGTTAGGTGCATCGCAACCGCCTCGCCACTCGGAGAAATGACTGGAACGTCGAACCACTCAACCGAGTTCTCGTGCGAAACGATCCCTAAAATTGAAAGCTTCGTATCGTGCGCCAATCGATGGAGCGGAGCTCCAGCCCACCCACCAGCCTGCACTGTGATGGTGAACAGTGAACCTGCAAGTATCTCCTGCGGTTTTTCAAGCTCCCCTACCTCAAGGTCCAGCAAGGGAGAATCCTCAACATACCGACCCGCAATGCAGCCAACGATCACGTCCCCTTTATGAGCCATCGAATCCAAAAACCAGCTCGGTGGACGAGACTCCCACGCATGATCACCCACCGCTCGCTCAATGAAGAGTGGTACGATGCCGGTTGTTCGCAAAATATCGCGAAGGAGCACCATGTGAGTTTCGGTGTGCACCTCCCGAACGGATAGCTTGACGACCTGCGCACCACCAACAATCGAACGTACGATCTCTGGGGTGACATCTTGAATGGAGAGACCTTGGAGCGCCTGTACCTGACTAAAGCGGTCAGGATTTCCGCGAACCAGCAACACATCCCGCTCGTGCAGCTTTTCATCGGCCTTCGGGGAGAGAAGTTTCCGACCACCACGAATGATGGTAACGACGACTCCACCAACAAAGGAGCCAAACCTGAGCTCCCCCAAGGTCTTCCCATCGACTTTCGAGTGCTCAGGCACACGCACAGAGAAGATCCTGTCCTGCAAATGATAGAGCGCCTGAAGGTCGGTGATGCGTCGAGTAATTCCCACGGTCTTGCGGATGGGTAGCAATTTATACCCAATCGTGACCATGAAAAGAATGCCGGCCACTAGCGCAGCCAACGCATAGGGCAGGAACTCAAAAAATGAGAATAACTGCATGTGTTGATGCCGCAATAACTCGGCAGCGAGGATATTGGGAGGCGTTCCGATAATCGTAAGCATACCCCCCAACGCAACACCGAACGCCATCGGCATAAAGAGGCGCGATGGTGCGATATTGGTCTCGTGCGAAAGAACAGCCACTGCCGGCATAACCAGCGCCGCAGCAGAGACGTTGTTCATGAAGGCAGAGAGCGCTGCTGAAATCAGCATGATCATCGCTATCGCGATCCGCTCATTTGTTCCGGCGTGATGCTGAATACGCCGAGCCAATGCGTCGCTAACTCCTGTAACTCGGAGAGCTCCTGCAACGAACAATGTCGAAACCATTACAACCACGACTGGCGAGGAGAACCCCGAGAAGGCCTCCTGCGCAGTGACATACCCACCAAGCATTAAGAAAACGACAACTGCCATCGCCGTTACGTCAACGGGTATGCGCTCACTAATGAACAGCACACCCATCACAACGACCGCAATTAAAAGCGACCAAGAATGCAGAGAGCTTAGAAGCTGAGGCTCCATGGGACCTTTATGTCAGAATGAATTAGGAAACCAAGTATCGGTCATCGAAGATGGTCGAGCCTGCCTGAACACCAACGCGTTCGTTCGCCGCCAAGTGTCGAAAAACCTTAAAAAGAGTCTCCGACGCCTCGGGACTACCCAAGCCATCGGCGATCTCGTCAATCGTCAGGGCCCGTCCAGACGTTTTCAAAAATGACAGCGCCCGAACTTGAAGGTCTAGCACCTTCGCTGCAGCTTTTTTACCAGCTTCGACTCCAGGCTGGTGATACGCGTTGATATTTACCAGCGAAGCATAGAGCCCTACGGCGCGCTCAAAAAGGGCTACGAGCATTCCAACGTAGAACTCACTTACTTCGGGCACCGTTACGGTGATACTCTCACGGGTCTTCTCAAACAGGGCCTGGCGAGTACCGAGGTAAAAGCCGGTAAGGTAATCTCCGCTCACAACCCCTGGCTCTACTTCCAGCATCGAGGCTTCAAAATGCCTCAGGGTCTCATTCGAAGCGGTCTTCGGCGAACGGTCTCGTAAGACTTCGACAAACACAGCAAAGAAGTTATGCACCCCATCCCGCAATTGCTGGACATATGCGTGCTGATCTGTGGATCCTTTATTGCCGTAGACCGCGATCCCTTGGTTCACAACGGCCCCCGCGAGGTCTCTCTCCTTCCCAAGGCTCTCCATAACGAGCTGTTGGAGATATTTACTGAACAATTCCAGTCGGTCTTTGTAGGGCAGCACCACCATATCCTTTGCCCCCCGACCACACCCGCAGTGATACCACGCCAGTGCAAGGATCGCGGCGGGGTTTGTCCGAGTCTCGGTGCGACGGGTCATTACATCCATCGCCGAAGCCCCACTCAGAACACGATCGATATCGAATCCTTGTAGCGCCATTGGCAGGAGTCCAACCGCACTAAATTCGCTCGTCCGTCCACCGACCCAATCCCACATCGGAAACCGCGCCAACCATCCTTCGGCACGCGCGAGCGAATCGAGCTCACTCCCCTCGCCTGTAACGGCTACAAAATGTTTGCGGTAATCGAGCCCGGCGGCTTGGAATGCCCCCTTGGCAACGAGCTGTCCATTCCGTGTCTCTTTGGTCCCACCGGACTTTGAGATCACAATCACTAAGGTTGTCGCCAGAGCGGGTGCGGCGTAGAGCACGGCATCCATTCCATCCGGGTCCGTATTGTCGAAGAATGAAATAGTCATCGGATCGGCGACCGAGCGCAGCGCCTGCGTCACAAACTGGGGGCCTAACGCCGACCCCCCAATTCCCACGATCAGCAGGTGCGAAAATCGTTTGTCTTGGGCAGGCGCAATCCCGCCACAATGCACTTGAGCGGCAAACTCTCGAATCTGCAAGATGGTCTCGGTAATCGCAGTTGCGATCCCCGCCGAGGGCGCCAGGCTCGGATTTCGCAGCCAGTAGTGGCCGACCATCCGATTCTCATCCGGATTGGCAATATCACCAGCTTCGAGACGTGCCATCGCTTCAAAGGCGCTCTGCATCTGTGGCTCCATCCGACCAAGGTAAGCCTCGTCATAGCCCAATCTACTGGCATCTAGTGAAAACCCGGATGCGGAGTCAAAGATCAGCCTATCTTTATACCGTTTCCACAACTCCGCTGCTTGCATGCTAACTCCCTTTGCGAGCCCCCAGAACAGAAAAACCAAAACAACTTTTGACTGCCGCGCAGGGGGAAAAAGACCCAAAATCTTTAGGTATATTGGGAGACTTTCGAATATTTTGAAAGGAGTATTTCGCGAATGTTTTCGTTCGACACGCACCCGTGATGAATCGCATGGCCGAAAACAAGCACTCTGCTATCTGGAGGATCGGTGTGTTTAACCGAGCGGTGTTCTTTACGGTCAGAAGGGGAGCGCGGGCTTCTCGTAAAATGTGGCGGAAGGGCTGGACCAAATGCTGTGAGATCACTACATTACGGCGCTGCGGCTACGAAAGCTTGAGCCCGTTCGGCGAGTCTTGTAAAAGGGGAGGCACATTACGGCCAAACCTGTGCATAACGCCGATAGTTCATGCCAAGGTCGTATGGGGGGCGGTGTATGGGTAATCTCCATCACGAACCCATACTTGGGGACAGGATTGTACACATGCTAAAAGAGAACTTAGTATTCCTGCGCGAGTTTTTACTTGAATTCAAAACAACTGGCGCGTGCTTCCCCACCTCGAAGTGGGCAGCTCACGCGCTGATAACCCCACTGCGAGATCCAGAGCGTGGCCCCAAGCGCATCCTGGAGCTTGGACCCGGCACTGGGTCAGTGACGATACCACTGCTTAGAGAGCTACAGCCAGGAGACACTCTCACGATATGTGAGATAAATCCCCGCTTCATGAAGCTGCTCAAAGAAACGCTAGAGAATGAGCCCGCCTACCAAGCCCGCCGAGGTCAGGTAAACTTCTTTGAAGGGGCAGCCCAAGACCTACCTGCAGGCGCACCGTACGACATAATTGTATGCGCCCTTCCCTTTCTCAATTTCGACCTCAACACAGTTCAATCGATCTTTGCAAAGCTGCGTGAAGTGAGCACTCCGCACACACTCATGACCTACTACGAGTACATTGGGGCACGACGATTCAATCAAGCGATCGGCGCACCGGACAGAAAAGACCGGATTACGCAGGTGAATAACTTCCTGCGACAGTCTGGAAAAGTTCAGAATGTCGACTGCACCAAGGTGTGGCTGAACCTCTTCCCCATCAATATTTATACCGTGAAGCCAGCTGCGTAAGTGCGCCCAGGCGCGCACACCGAACGCTGTGGCTCGGATTTACATCGATACGATCTTCTTTTCGCTTGACGCTGATCCTTTATCAGCAGGTCGGCCAGCAGCACCTCCCAACCATCGCGGAACATAGCGACGAATCCGCAAGAACGGGCCACTCGCTGCGTATACACCAGAGAGCGCAAGAAGCCCCAAGCTTGGACTCTTCCACACGAGCACCATAACGACGCCGATTAAGAGCCGCACCCGCATCTTCACGCCGGTAACTTTGAAGCTTTTGATGCTCGCGAACTCAATCGTAGAGACCATTAAATACGCCATCGACAGAGTCACAGCGAGAGCCACTGGAACGATTGAATATCCCTCATGGGCGTACGGAGCGATGTTAATAACTGCAACCATGAACGCCGCAGCGCCGGGTGTCGGCAAGCCAGAGAAGCTTTTCAAGTTCTCCGTAGAGATATTAAAGCGCGCAAGGCGACTCGCGGCACACAACGCGTAAAGAAATGTTACCGCCACACCGACTTCATCGGCACTCTTTTGAAAGGCCCAATGATACATCATTACGGCTGGCGCCAAACCGAAAGACACCACATCAGAGAAAGAATCGAACTCAACTCCGAATTTCGAAGTGGCATTCAAGCGTCGCGCCACTCGACCATCGAGACCATCGAGTAGAATCGCAATGAGGATGGCGACGACTGCCTTCTCTAGTCTATCCGAGGAGGCGTACATAATCGCCAAAAACCCGCAGAACATATTACCGACCGTGACGGCATTCGGAACGGCGTAGCGACGTCGATATAGAATATCTTTGATCTCTTGTCGTGTTAGCTTCCGCTCAGTTGCCATGGTGCTCCTTTTCGTTCGGCAGCTCGTTCGTTAGCACTGCGATACACTTACTCTTCGAGAGTATCGGGTATCCAGGAACTCTTCTACTTCCCGCATATCTCGCCCGCCAGCGCTGAGGGCCAACCGTACCACACAAGCACACTGAGATTCGAGACTTTCAGGCATTCCCGCATAAATTACAGTGGCCCCTGCACAACACACCTCGGACAGAAGCCCTCCTATTTCAGCGAGATGCGCCTCTAGCTGAGGACCTGGAGCATCAAGCAGCACGAGGTCCCCGGCAAGCGCCCCTGGCTTGGCGGTACGCTGACTGGAAAGGACCCCAACCAAGCCACCCCACATCCGCAAAAATCGCCGAATTTCCGGAGATAGCATGCGCGCTGGTGTGTGCAATCGCAGCTCCGCGCCATACTGCCCCGGGAATCGCTTGAAGATGTATGACAACCGATCGCTTGCCCAAAACAGATCCCCTAACTCGCGGATCGTCATCTGAAGCGCCCGACCAACGGTAACACCGGCCACCTGAATATCCGCGACCCGCCAATCGAAGAGATCGCCACCGCATGCGCCACAAGGATCTCCCTCAGGTCCCTGGCCCACGCCCCCACACTCACCACACCGATATGGCGAGTGCGGCAGCTCAAGGTCGGGGCCCAAAATCCCCGATCGTTTGGCTTCTTTGGTGCGAGCTATCTCCGCGGCGAATTCAGCCGAAAGCCCCAGGAGATCCAAAACCACGCCATCGCGATCGTTCTCTATGGGAAGCCGGTGACAGCGCTTGAGCGAGGCGAACATGCTGTTGTGCGCGAACTTGCGCCGCTTGCTAAAACGCTCGGTCACCGTCGTAAGAAGTAGCGATTTACCTACCCCGATCGCCCCCTGAATCGCCGAGAGCGCTCCAACCGGGAACGCTACCTCAGCGATACGAAGTGGTCCGCGCACAATATCCTGCAAGACGATAGCTTCCTTATTTCCTGGTTTAGAATCCACGGCGGCGTTCAGCTGCGTTACAGGAATGACCACTCTCACATCAGCGTATACGGAGGATGACATCTCCTCTGTACGCTCTCCCGGCACTACCGCCCCGTCAACCACATACAAGATACGATCGAGCTTCGAGAGCTTTCCGACCGCTATCGAGACGAGCGTGCGCTCACCCTGCGAGAGTAGATCGAGAGCGGCGCCTATGGGGTACTCAGAGAATCCGCTTTCACACACAACGCGCAGCCGCTCGGCGAGCTCGCCGCTTGCATCGGCACCACATCTCGCTTCTACCCGTTGCAGGAGCTCTGCAAACGTGAGGGTCGCCGCGTGCTGCAACTCAATTCCTCCGAAGTCAAATCGCCGACAGACATCAAGAGATCCGAACCCTCCGCAATCTCGGCACGCGGTTAAGCGCTCACCCTCCACGGCAAGCCACCCGGCGCCACGACAGGTTGGACATGGCACAGCCTCATTCAGAGTTTGTCGAGATGGCGCTTCAAACGGCGATCTGCACGTTGCACACCGCCAGGACCGGGAGCAGCGCAGCAGCTCTCTCCCCGAGCCGGCGCGGTCCACAAAGTGAAGCACCCGCACATCCCCCCCGCCACGCGAGAACCAGCGCTCAACTTCTCGATCGAAGTAAGCTCGGTCCTGAACCGCTGCAACCGCGATAACCGACTCACCCTCCTCATCATGAAGCGAATCGGCACGCACTAAGTGCCCACCAACAACTGCGCGCTCTGCTCCAAGCAGCTCACAGCGATCTTTTAATGATACATTCGAACTGTCTTCCAGTTCACAGGCAACCACGAAGCCACTCTCAGGAAGGCCCAGCGACCGCAGCGATACAGGGCGCTCTGCCAGAGTCCCACAACCAGGACATCGGGGCGCTAGTTCCTGAACTACGAAATCGAGGATTGATTCATAGAGACCGAACTGCTCCATAAGTGAGCGATGAAGCACCCCGACTTCCGAGCGCCACAAGCGCCCGTGCCGTTGACCGCTCGCCTGGGGCGAAACGACCAATAGCCCATGTGCAACAGCCTCGGACGGTTCATCAAGGAGATCGTGCGGGAATGCGTTGTACAGATGGTCCGGCAACGCAACCCGGGTTACCCGGGACGACAGAAGAGCTTCGATGAGGTGCTTTCCCTTGGCAGTAGTCATTGGTACCCTACTCTGATGTATGAGCGGTGTTACGACAAGCCGATGGAGCACTGGCACCGGCATTGCACAGCGATGTGTGACGATGTTCAGCCGTTCAGCATCTTACTGAAGAGCGGTCGTAGAAGGCTAAATCTAAATGATTTTAGGTAGATACGACATGTCATCCTGGAAACGGGAGGACCAAAGCACTACCTGGCGAGAGTGTGCGGGCTGGTTAAAGCCCTCGCGGTCGGCTCAGAACTGTCAACTTGAGCCGCAGGAATAGCGCGCAACTAGATGATATATAAGGTTTTTTTGACATCCCAGCTCCGCATGCCCCCCTTCTTGGTGAGCGCGTATCGGTGCTGCACAAAGCCCCTACGCTGGGCGCCGCTCACCATCCAGAGCACGACACTCCTCCTGTTGGCTCTGTACCTTCTGGCCGGCCCTGTCAAAGGCAGTTCGGATATCGTTTCCGCAGCTCTTGCGCTTGGACTTGTGGCGGTCGTAACGCTCGTTACCACCCTAGTACTGTTGCAGGGCCTACACTTCCGCTCAAGGACACTGCTCGAAATTACAACTCCGGCCGCCGCCTCCTTCTCGAACGAAGGTGTTCGGCTCATCCTCACCATTTCGCCGGCACGAATCCTCCCTGGCTTCTACCTTGAATGCTCCGTCGACTTCGCGCAGGAGGGAACGAGTCCAACCGCACTGCGGATCTCCGGAGCATCGAGGTTTGAAAGAAAGCACCACCTCGATATTTCATTTCCGCACCGAGGCTCTTGGGAAATTCGGGGCCTTCGATGCCACCTCCGAGACAGCTCTGGGCTCGCCCAGTTCTCGTGGACAATCCCTCAGCAGAACGCGATTGTGATCGCACCACCCAGAGTTCGAGATAGCCACCTCCCTCTCCTAAGCTCCACGCAGCGGCCGGGTGATCTCGTGACTGATGCCTTCAATCGACAGGGGGATCCGTTTGATATTAAGCCATACCACCCATCAGATGGCGTCAAAAAGATCGTTTGGAAGGCGTTTGCCAAAAGCGGAGAGCTTCTCTCTCGGCACCCAGAGGCATCAATGACTCCAGAGGGATTCGTTACGATAGTAGTCTTAGCCCGTCCCGAAGATGACGACCTGTGTGGCAAGGCAACTGCATACGTGCGAGCCCTCAAAGAATTACAACTCGATGTGGTCGCGGGCTGTGAGGGGGCGGGAAGTCGCGACGTAGCTACGGATGCCTCAAGCTGCCAAGAACTTCTGATTGACTCCGTATGGGATGCCGAACACTCCACAGCTACATCCATCATCGCAGACACCCAGTCCATCCTTGATTACTGCACTCAATCAAGGCTCAAAATCACTGTTCGAAAAATGATCATCTTTGTATCCGGAGCCCGCGTTGCCGACACCGAGCAGGCAAAGCGTATTGAGGCATTGGCTCAATGGCTGGAAACCTGCGGAATCGAGCCCGTGTTTTGCCTTTCGGAGCCCGGCTCGCTCGCAACCGAACAATCGACCGGCCTGCGAAAACGTGCACTCTCTCTCTTTGTTTCTCCGCCGATCGACACCCGACAGATCGCCTCTGCTACACACTATCGAGCATTTCTCTCTCAATGCCTTGCCAAGCAGTGGGAGGTCTTCGTATGAGCGGGCAAACAGCGCACATCCCTCTCCTGAAGACCGTTCTCGCATTCCGCATACTCTGGGTTATCCTCACCACTCTTACGGTTAATGCACTCCTACCCCTCGGAACACCACTTCCTCTCGTTATCATCGGAGGAATTCTCGGAGTTCTAGCTGCGACACGGTTGGCACACTCGCGGCTAACACACGTGGGATTCTTCTCGCTAATCCTCCTCCTGTTTGTCGCTAATGCCACTGTGTTTTGGATTCTACAAGGCGGAGCAACTCTGCTCGGAATGACCGGCTTTGTCCTCGATACGGTACAGCTCCATGCAGGCACATGCATCTTGGCCTCAGCCATCTGGGCCATCGCAACCTGGATCTTCTGGAGGATTCGACATGCGGTTGTCCTTGAGGCGTTGATCACTCTCCTTGCAGGCGTCCTCCTCTTCTCAGGACACCGAAACTTTCACTTGGATCAACCAAAGATTCTAAACTCACTTGCCTGGCGGCTCGGGTTCGATCACCTTACGATGCTCATCGTCATCGGAACCGCACTCGTTGCTATCGGTTTCACGTACCTGTATTGCGCATCTCTCGCTACACGCCCTCGTGCGGAGCGACGACGGATCCAGCGCACAAGCGCGGGACGACAGTTCGCCCTTGCGACCATTCTTTTGGCTGTGCTCGGAGGAGTGCTTTTTTTCATCCAACAACTTGTCTACTCCCATTTTAACGCCATTATGCTCGCGCGTGTGGCCAATGGTGTCGGCATGGGCAACAGCTCGGGAGTTAGTCCGCTCAGCTTTCAGTCGGCGCTCGGAAGCACAAATCAACCCGCAGCACTCGTTCGCCTAGAGGGAGATTACTCGAACAATCCATTCAGTCCGATGATGTACATGCGCGAGAGCGCACTCTCCTCTTTCAACGGCAAAGAGATGGTGTTCGCCGGTCGCGCATACGACACCGATCTCCCGGTAACATCAGCACGCGAAGCTTTTTCACGTCAGGAGGACGCAGAGCTCGCCCAGAGAACTCCACTTATTCAATCTGTATACCTCCTCGCCGAACACGATACCGCCTTTGCTGTTGACTATCCGGTCTCAATCGTACAGCTGAAAAATCCGCGCCCCAATCGCTTCAAAGCAACGTACCGCGCATACTCAGTAGCTCCTGCGTACACCATCGACGGCCTCCATGACGCTGACGTTGGAGATCCTCGCTGGACGCCCGATGTGCGGGACCATTACCTCGCTCCACATCCAGACCGGCGCTACGCTGAACTTGCAAAAGAGATAACGAGCGAGGCGACAAACCCAGTAGATAAGATGTTGGCGCTAACACAACACCTATCGCGAACGGCAATCTACACACTCACTCCTAATCACGAGGTTACGCCCACTGAGGATCCCGTTGCCCCCTTCCTCTTCGGAGATCACCGAGGCTATTGCGTTCACTTCGCCCACGCACTCGTCTATATGGCTCGCAGCTTAGGCATTCCCGCCCGTATCGGAACGGGATACCTAACCGACCTTAGTCAAGCCAAGGACGGACATATTCTGCTGCGCATGAGCGATCGACACGCGTGGGCCGAGGTATTCATCGCTGGTATCGGGTGGGTGCCGTTCGATGTACAACCCGATCAGGTAGAGAGTCACGCCGAAACCCAAGTCGATGCGAAGCTCCTAGAGGAGTTGATGGGTGTATTAGAGCCGGGCGAGGAGATCCTTCCAAAAGAAAGTACGCAAGATGAGCCCGGCATGACGGATCCAGATCCTCTGTGGGTGCCGAGTCGCACCGCCGTATATGGCAGCGCCTTCGCTCTGACGCTTCTATTCCTCCTGATGAAGTTAGCGCTTCGCGAAGGATGGCGGTTTGCCCCCACCACCCGATTAAAGGTTCGCTGGGCGTATCTGTCATTCGCGTCATTTCTTCACGACATCGGTATCTCGCGAGAGTACGGAGAGACTCGATCTAATTTCGCAAAGCGAGCCCCCAATAATATACTCTCCGAGATCTCGCACTTGATAGTCAGGATGACGTACTCAAACAACAATGAGCTTTCTGCGAATCACGTGCAAGAAGCAATTGAGAAGGCTCGCAAACAGTGCAAGCGAATACCATTTCGTCGACGACTGCTTGCAATCGCGAATCCGAGCTCGCTGATTCGATCGCTCACTGGAGGACGCTGGTAACCCTATGCGAACTCCCCCCCCACTACACGGTCGTTTTGTCGCAGCGCTGATCGCAGTGCTTGTCGCTGCGCATTCCCTACCCACCAGCGCTCAGCCGCTTGCGCCAGCAGAAACACCGAAAGGAGAGACTCTCCTCGATCCCTTTGATCCCTTTGATATCGGGGATATCGATGAGAACGCAGCGAACAGCGACGAGAAAAAAAGTGCGGAGGAGCTGCTTGGGGATGCGTTTTTTCTGCTGCGCTCCGACAGACCCCTCGATGCACGAACGAAGCTCCTCAAAGCACTCCAGAAGGATCCCTCTCTGTACCGGACACACTATCTGTTGGCAGGCTACTACCTCGTTCACGTTGGGCACTTTCGCCTTGCGATGAAGTACATCAAACGGACTGAAGAGCTATTCGAGAAAAAATACGGGCCGCCACCGTATACCGATCGATTAATCCAGTTAGAGCATGGCGATATCCTCTACTACC
Organism: Bdellovibrionota bacterium; assembly: GCA_044347025.1. GTDB lineage: Bacteria > Bdellovibrionota_C > UBA2361 > UBA2361 > OMII01 > OMII01. The sequence goes on along the minus strand of JBIIYC010000028.1, from coordinate 2,631 downwards.
TCAGCCAGATTCAGCTGAGCCTCGACAACTATCAGGGCTCGCTTGATACTCTCGATCGCTTTCAACGTCTTGGATACTCCAGCGAATGGTATGCCGGCGCTCGTGCGTGGGTTCTCATGAAGCTCGGTCGAATTCAGGACGCTATTAAAGTAGCGCGCGCCGGCGTTCTCGCCGGCTCTGAGCCGGGCCGCACCCTCAACATGCTCGGAATACTCCTCTCGATGAACGGCCAACCACAAGAAGCTCTTGAGGTATTCCGTAGGGCGATTGCAAGCGAATTCTCCTCTGGACGCGAAGGCCAGCCAGCCACGCCCCTTAACAACTCGGGTGAGGTCTACAAGGAGATCTTTGAGGATGATAAGGCAGAGTCCGCATTCCTACGTGCGACAAGTCTGCCAGATGGGTGTGAGCATGTGCTTCCCAGCTTAAATCTGACTTTAATGTATGTCGACCAGCAGAAGCACGATGCCGCGATCTCGACTCTGGATAGCTTTCAGAGATGCATCGCACAGTTCCCGCTCCGTAACAACGAGGAACATGTTGCCCTCGTGAGCCTCGCCCGCGGTCGCATTGACCTTCACACTGGAAACGTCGATCGAGCGATTCGGCGCTTCCGCACGGCCCTCAACGGCACTCAATGGTTCGGAAAGATTGGAACCAATCAGAACGATCTTATCGTGGCAGCCACCATCTCACTCAGCCAAGCTTTAACCCGAAAAAACAACATCCTGCGCACCCATCTTCCCCTGACATGGAGCGAATGGGCCGCGCAGAAAAAAGAGATGGCCGAAAATGCAATAGAAGCATGGTGGCTGATGCGTCGAGCTCGGCAGATTCTCACGGGAGATCTCAACGATCTTGAGGACCTGACGATCCGAAACACCGACAGCCTTATCGAATATCCAACCCTGGGAGAACCACTGCGAGGCCTTTCATCATCTGCACTGTCGAATCGCATCGCTGCTGAAGAGACAACGGACGAACGAGCGACCGCAAAGCTCTTCTATCAAGCATATCGTGCAGAGAACAGTCGTAGCCTCTGGAGCTCTTCGCGCTCGAACCAGCTCCTCGATGATGTTATCGAGCGAGCGCGACCACGGTACGACGACCTACTTAAAACCCACGCATCGCTCCTTCGGATGCAGAGCCTCCCCCTCACATCTCCGCGCTACCAGGATCTCGCATATCGCATCTTCTACACGAGTCCGGCCGAACTCCGGAATTACGGGCTGCGCTTGCCAGTGAACATCAATGCGCCCTCTGATATCCGCTCGAACATTCTCTCGGCTGCCTTTACTGAGGCCTCCGAAGGTCGGCGGGAGTCGCTCTGCTCTATTTCATCATCCCACGCTCCAGGCACTAATACGATATCACTCCGTTTTACCTGTCCCGGCAACGCCGCAAAAAATCGAACCGTAGAGGATAGTGATCCTCGAGAAGTTGTGAATAAACTAACTGAGGCCCTATTTAGGGAGGAGATAAACAATGGTGGCAACATCTGAAGAATTCCAGGCAGCGCACAAGACGGCAAACAACCTCATCACATCCCTCGAGCGGGTGATTCGAGGGCGCTCGGACACGATTAGGCTCGTCATCTCAGCCCTCCTTGCGGACGGACACGTCTTACTTGAGGATTATCCTGGCTCCGGTAAGACAACCCTCTCCAAAACACTGGGTCGTTTAATCGGCCCGGATGAGGGCGCATCGAGTCGCTATCCCTCCATCGCATCGGATCCAATCGTTCCCTTCCGCCGTATTCAATTCACACCCGATATGCTTCCGGGCGATGTGCTTGGTGTAAACATATTCGACCCAAAAACAGGGCACTTTAGTTTTATGCACGGTCCGGTATTTGCTCATGTCGTTCTGGCTGATGAAATCAACCGAACAGGCCCCAAGGTGCAGGCAGCATTCCTGGAATGTATGGCCGAGAAGCAGGTTACAATGGACAACCTCACCCGTCCGCTCGATCAGCTGTTTTTCGTTCTCGGAACCCAGAATCCGCTCGACATGGCAGGTACGTATCCACTCCCGCAGGTTCAACTCGACCGTTTTCTGTTAAAAGTGCCGATGTCATACGTCGACGCTGCAACAGAGTGCTCCATCCTTGAGAACCACGAGTCGATTCGCGAGGGGTCTGTGTCTATCGCACCGGTCTGTCGCCGAAGCGATATTCTCGGCGCACGACAGGTATGCCAACAAGTGCATGTAAGTCAGCATTTACGTGAGGCTATGGTTGATATCGTGCAGGCAACGCGCGGCAACCCTCTCATACAGTTTGGGGCATCTACCCGAGCGGCGCTCATGCTTCAGACCGCCACCCGCGCGTGGGCACTTCTCAACGGGCGAGATCACGCCACCGAGGACGATCTCCGTACAATCGCTCCATACGTGCTCCTCCATCGACTGCGCTTCCATGCAGGTGCTGGAGAAGCGCGGAATGCTCTTGAGGCTGTGATGATGCCGGCGATGGAGAAACTCATTCGAAGGGGACTCGCCTAACCTGCTTACTTCCACAGCCCCGCTGCTGCGATCTCCCCCAAGCGGTTTCGAGCAAGGTGCTCGCTAGCAGGATTCAGAGGAGAAGTTCGTAAGGGTAACGAATCCTTGATATTCCCCCGGTATACGCTA